>CAZHEZ010000090.1:0-28740 GCA_964531315.1 uncultured Candidatus Obscuribacterales bacterium
TCTATAGAAGTATGAGTGCCGGCAATAATCCAGAGGACCAGAAAGAGAATACTCTTGCCGTCGACGTGCAAGCTGCTCAGAAGCCTGCAAGCGACAAGGATTCCTTTCAGCTTGGCTCGTTGTTTAACGCCAAATATCGCATTCTTAAACTGCTCGGACAGGGCGGGATGAGCAGCGTCTACCAGGTGGACGACATCGTGCTGAAACGCACGGTGGCTCTGAAAGTTTTGCACCCCAGGTATCTAAACAGTGACAAAGCTGTCTTGCGTTTTCAGCAGGAAGCGCGTGCTGCCAGCATGCTAAAGCATTCCAGTATTGTTACCATCTACGAATTCGGCGTGTCTGCAGACGGGCAGCCGTTTTTGGTCATGGATTATGTCGATGGCGTCAGTCTGGCTGAAGAAATTGCCAGAAGCGGACCATTGCCTCTCCCGCGCATGGTGAAGATTGTCTCTGCCGTTTGCGAAGCCCTTGCCGAAGCGCACAGGCAGGGCATCGTGCATCGTGATATCAAACCAAGCAACATCATGCTGACACCGGGCATCGACGGTGGCGACTCAGTAAAGATCGTTGATTTTGGGATTGCCAAGTTAGCAATGGAAGATATGGCCGAACATCTGACGCAAACAGGTGAGGTTTTCGGCAGTCCGATGTACATGAGTCCGGAGCAGTGTCAGGGGCTGACGGTTGATAATCGCGCCGACATTTATTCACTTGGTTGCGTTCTTTACCAGGGATTGTCCGGTCATCCGCCCTTTGCCTGTGACAATGCCCTGGCGACAATGCAACAACATATCAACGCTGAGCTGCCTCCAATTACGGAGATTCGAGAAGCGGACAGCAAGCAGATCTCGCAAGTGCAAAAAATTCTCTTGGGCTTGCTTGCCAAAGATCCTGATCAACGGTATCAAAACGTCCAGGCAATCTTGGATGATCTTGCAGAACTTCTGGCTGGACGCAGTGTCAAGGTGAATATTCCTCCCCACCACGGGCAGCGGCGGAGATTGACGCCAGTGTTTCTGGCGCTATCGATTGCTCTTCTTGTGGGCGCCTGGCAAATTTCTTCGCATTCCGCCAAGCAGTCTGGTTCGACGGAGCCTGGCTCGACGCTGCCTAAGGAAGGGGCGACATCTCCGAATGAACCGGCCGTGCAAGTTCCTGACGAACAGCTACGACAAATATGGATGGCTGAAGACATTGCGGGGCAAAAAGACTTCGATCAGGGAAAACTTCAGTCCGCCAAGAAGCATTTCGAGAAGGCTCTGGATGTTGCGAAGCTCTATGGAAGCCAGGATAAAGAACTAATTCTTTCTATCGCGATTGGCGAGCTATGCGATCTGTCCGCGGTAATGCACGACAAGAGAGCGTTGGAGGAATATTTGACAGCGGAAAAGCGCTTGCAGGAAGGATTGTTACAAGTAAGGCTGCAGCGAATGATGCCACTACTGCAGCAGTTGAAAAAAGGAATTGCACGCAAAGGGGTAATAACCCATTCCGAACGAGCTCAGATTGACGGGGTAATCTTGTGTGCCAATGATTTTGCAGATGAGTGTCATGAGGGTGCCTATCTAGACCTGCAGCAAGAATTCTCCAAGTACATTCTTGCGGCAAGCGAAGCGAACCATAACGATGATCAGGCTGCCCGAGTTTGTGTTGAGGTAGGAAAATTACTTTCACGGCGAGGCAATGAAGCACCTGCTAAGTTGCTGCTAGAGCGCGGGCTGGCAATGCGAAAAAGATGTTCTCCTCCTTTCGATCCAAATTTAGGTAGGGCATACTCGACTCTAGGTAGAGCGCAGGTTTTGTGGAATGCGCCAGGTGCCTTAGAAAACCTCATGAGTGCCTATCGAATCTATTCAAATGCCTACGGCTCCACTAGCAGTTATGTTGGCAGCGTGGCATCAGCAATTGGCCATTGCTATAAGAAAAAAAACGATAATGTGCAGATGCTGCATTTTTCGGAGGTTGCTGTTCAGAATCTCAGAAATGTGAAAAGCTCTAATTTTAACTTCATGGGATTAATGGGAGATCTTGGAGAGTCATATATGCGCCTGAATAAGCCTGCTGATGCGTGTGTCGCGTTCCAGCATTCTGTTGATCAGGCGGAGGCTCGATTAGACGGTCGGTTCTTTTATGTTATGGACAATCTGCCTGAATTGAGAGATGCCAAAAATAAGTTAGGAAAGAGCGCGGAAGCAAGGGCACTGACTGCTCGGATCAATGCAATGGACTGGCACTTGTGCTTCGTTCAACGCTATCTTTTACGGCAAACTCTTGCCGCGTTTAAATGAACTCGCGCCTGCGAAATCGAATTAGCAAAATTGGGAATCGATATTCGTTTATGACAGGGTATTGGGCGATGTCCGGATCGACACATCATCGTCGTCGCACAGTGCAACCAAATACTCTAATTCCTGAGCCTGGAGCGTGCTGGCAAAGTTAGCCAGTTTTGCGTGCCAGTTTGCTCCGCTTTTCCGAAGAGCCAGAAAACGCTCAAACTCTGCTTTTAATTCGGGGCTGATTTGGTCGGACATATTCATAGTGAAGGATTGTGCTTCAGCATAGCAGTGGCACTCGATATCCTGCAAGTGTGTCAGTTGTGAATGTCTACTCCATCAACTGCATATTTAAGGCTTAACTAATTAAACGTCGAGGTCCAAGCCCTAGGCACATTTTATCTTGCTTCAAGCTTTCTTCCCGTTCGGGAAGCTTCTTTTGAACACGTCCCTTGTCTGTTCCTACTGCATCGCGGTCATGCGTGGTTTGAAGTAGTGCTGGTATTGACCACCGTTGCCACCGAGCTGTAGGAGGATGGCTGTTGTTTTCATCATGCGGTCAGCGATGTGTTTCGCTTGCGGGTGATTTGACATTGCCATCGCCTTGAGTGGCTTGACCGTATCCATTGCGGTCAAGACCGAGAACTCGGAGGTGTGAGCACGGTATCCGTTTTTGACGATACTTTGAAGGTTGCGATGAGCAATCGTTTCCACAGCATTGACCTGTCCGAATTCTGCCGTGACGTGCTTCGTGATCATCACGTGGCGACCAGGTGACAGAACTTGATTGTGACCGTTGGATTCAACACTGACAGAACCTTTGTGTTGATCTTCTATGTCGTACACAGCCAAGCCGGTATCACTTGTGCTGACCAGCGCAACTGCTTTGGCATCAATGTGGACGATGCCGTTGGGCGTTTCCACTGTAGTTGCTTTGAGCGGAACGAAAAGTACGTTGCCGCTCTTCAGTACGACGTGGTCTGCATGGGCAACCTCTTGAATGGACGCATGCGCTGCGCTACCAGCCAAGAAATCGGTCAATCCGAGTTCAGCGTCGCTGCAAATTGCGGCCTCGGTTTCGCCAGCCATGGGGCAGAATCCGACAGCATAAGAGTTGTCGTCATCCGAGCTAAACGAATTCGAAACACCACGTTGGTTTCCATGGAGAATTGCGTTGGTTGCGGCTACATTTCCAGCGACTGAATTGCCTGCGGCGAATGCGTTGGCATTGTTTCCGACCACATTACCTACAGTCATCAACGAAGCATTGCTCGATGCTTGCAATTGCGGTGCTGCATTCATGCTGAGCACAGAAAGGTCGGCTGTAGCATTCATGTTGTTGCTGGCAAATCCGAAGATTTGACTGAGGCTGGCGCGATTTGTATTGCTTTCTGCAGATGGAATTGCCGCAGCTACGTTCGAAATTGCAGCGGCTGCACTTGCACCACCACCACCGGTCGGAGGATCCGCCAGAACCAGCGAACCGCTTCCGAGCGTTATCGTGGCAGCTGCCAGACCATTAAAGAGCACGTTTTGCCCCTTCGAATGCACTGTCGCAGTTCCTGTCGGCACGGAGACGGCATTGTTAGGACCAAACCAGACGAAGTTCTTCGTGCTGTCGACTGTCACATTGACACCAGCCGGAGCGGGCGGGAATGGGTTGGTGCCTGTCTTCGGAATCGTGGCACCAATTACGATGCTGACAGAACTTCCTTTCTGCAATGTCGCGACTTGAGAATTGTCCCCGATTGCGATGGTGCCTGCTGCATTGGTATTTTGCAAAACCAGCGCTCCATTATTTGCTGAGAGTTGCGAACCGTTGGCTGTCTTCAATGCGCCTGAGGACTCGACAATCGTGATACTGCCTTTAGTGGTGGTGATGTTATTCAACGTTGTGCTGCCGGCTGTGTGTAAAGTGAAGCCGGCTCCACCAGTGGAGTTTTCCAGGACTGAGGAGCCTGCAAAACTGTTGGCTACAGACACTAGACCTGCTGTATTTACCGTCAGATCTGCAGTGTTCACCGCAAATGCTGCTTTACCACCAATCGCTCCGCCGGTGGCTGTCAGAACTATGCTCTGAGCTGCGGTAAGAGTGCCGGTTGCAGTGATGGTGCCCTTGCCCGCCGCAGACAATGTCATTTTTTGAGCTGTCAATGAAGCAGCGTTCTGTAATTGAATGCCAGCAGAGTTGTTGGTCAGGCGAATTTCTTCGCCTGATAAGGTTCCAGTGATGCCGTTCCTCGGGTTGGCGACACCTACTGTGAAGTTGCTTGTCGAGTTAGAACTCAAGGAGATCAACCCACCGGTTCCACCTCCCACGCCGTCGGCGTTCAAACTGCCGGTGATGATGAGAGTTCCGGTCGCCGCTTTTCCAGCAGCAAATGTGTAATTGGCTCCCTTCAAGGTGCCGGTCGAACCACCGGTCGCATTGATCAATGATGCATCGCTGATCGTCAGATTGCCGCCGGTTTCAATATCAATCGTTCCGCCATTTCCGCCGCCATGAGCTTCGGCAGTTATGAAATGGAAGGGACTTCTCGGCGCTCTTGCGGGGTTTCCTACAAATGTCGCTGTGGTATCACGTGTTTGGAAAATAACTGTTCCACCATCACCGGTACCGCTGCCTGTTGCCGTCAATGCCAGAGGTGAAGCAGCCGAGGTGGCAGCGTAGGTGATGTTGCTGCCGGAGAGCAGCAGCGTTCCACCGTTGCCGGCGGCGCCGGTTCCATTTGCTTGCGTGAAAAATGAGGTGTCGGCCAAATTGAGAGTTCCGACATTATCAATTGCACCTGCAGTCAGTTCGATGTCGGCTCCTTTGCCGGCTGTTCCGCCAACATTGATCGAGCCAGTATTGACTGTGAGGTTGCCGTTGGTGGTGACTACTGCAGAGCCTGCAGATGCAGCAGTTGAATTGCCCACCAGGGCGCCCGCGTTAAGCGTCACGTCGCCTTGCGTTGTGAAGTTGACAGCGCCGCCGCTTCCGGTCCCTGAAGCGTTGACTTGGAAGTCGAATTTGTCGCTAGCCCCGGTACCCAGTGAGACAGGTGAGGCACTGTTCCATGCGAATTGGATTGAACCTCCGTCTCCAATGCTGGTACCGATTGCAGTCACTTGCAAATGTGACGTCGGTGTGGAGACAGCATTTGCGCCGATGATGATTTGCCCCGCCTTGCCATTGCCATCAGTGCCGGCTGCAATTGTCGAAAAACCGAGCAGATTGAGAGCACCTGTGGACAAAGTGATGTTGCGAGCGCTCAAACCGGTTTGCAATGTGATTGACCCAGTTGTGCTTGTTTGGGCGGCAAAGCTGCCGTTTCCATCCGCCACCGGACCTACGTTGATGCTGCCGTTGTTCAATCCCGAATTACCAATCGTATTGGCGCCGGCAATAATTTTTCCTCCCAGAATTTCGAAATTGGTGCCGGAGCCAACAGTCGGATTGCCGACGATGAGATTGACGCTGCCACCGGTCGGGGCAGTCGTTGTGATTGCTCCGGCTGTAATTCCATTGCTGGCGATAATGGTGACATCTCCACCAGTCACGGTTCCCGTTGTCGAAACATTGCCCAAGCTGACTGAGCCGCCGTTGGCGAGCGCGATCATTCTGCCGCCGTTTCCTGCGGCACCGTTAAGGTTGATGGTGACATTTCCAGTGATGGAACCCGAGGACGTTGGCGTGAAGTTGAAGAACTTCGTAGCGGTGTCCTGGTTGACTTGACCACTTGTATTTGGACTGAAGTTGAAACCGGCAAGCATCGTCAGATTGCCGCCATTATTTCCGCTCAGGTTGATTGTGGAACTGCCGAGGTTGATGTTGCCCGAAGCGATAATGGCAATGTCTGCTCCATTGAATGTGATCGAGCCAAGCGTGACGTTGCCGCCATTGTTGGCGTAGGTGCCGGAGTTGACAATATTCCAGGGACCAGTGAGCGCTCCTGTTCCATTAACTGCCGCAGTGTATATAAAGGATGGAACGGTTGCAGTCGATATAGAGCCCGATTCCAAAAATACTGATTGGCCGGAAACATTGGCGATCAAGTTTGCGGTCGTCAGGTATGTGGTTTTGCCGCTGATATCTATAAGTGTGCCGTTGGTCGTGAAATTAATTGCACCATTGACGCCGCCAGCCGAATAGGTCGCGGGCGTTGGTCCTGCGGCACCAAAGATTTGCAAATTGCTGCCTGCATTGCTCTGGATATTGATGTTGCCACCAGAGGATGCGACGTTGAAGAAGTTGGTCATCGAATTGGTGGTTATATTGATATCACCACCAAATGTGATATCGCCAGTGGTCGCGACGCTGGCTCCGGTGCCTGTCTCGAGACTGAATCCGTTACCGGACGAGCCGCCGACAATTTGAACAACTCCGGTACCGTTGTCTTTGATGAATGAATCACCCGTGCCTGTAGTCACTTTGAGGCTGAACGGATTAGCGCCGTTGGTCAGCGTGAATGCATTGGCACCGGTGCCGGTTCCGATTCCGGCGGCATTGATTAATGCGGAGCTTGTAGTGATGGTTCCGCCGGTGACTACGCCTGTCGCGAGAACATCAAAGGTTCCAGAAACAACTCCGGAATTGAATGCAACACCCCCAGCATTCGTGTCATTGAGGAAGGCATTGACTGCATCTACTTTTATAGTTGCAGCATCGGTGCTGAAGCGTGTGGATCCATTGGTGCCAACTTTGCCAGTGGAATTGAGCGTCAGTGCATTGGTCGAAATTCCGCCGACAATGTCACCGCCGCCAAGGCTCTTGAGGCTTGCCGAAGTGGTGGCGATTGCATTTGTTATGTTGATCGCTGCATTGCCGCTCGAAGCGGTACCCGTCAGATTAGCGGTATCGACGTCGAATCCGGTGGATGTAATGCTACCCGTGGCAGTGATGGTCAGCTTCTGACCCGCACCACTGACGCTGCCGAGCACCAGGTTGGCATTGTTGGCGAGACTGACAGTTGCGTCGCCATTGCTGTTGAGAGTATTGACTTGCGTATTGCCGACGGTGGCTACACCGGTGCCGGTTTGCAAAGTCAGCGTATCTGCTTGAATGTTGCCGGTGCCGTTGAGCGTGTCGACAGCGCCTTTCGCGCCGGTCAGCGTTACTTGTGCACCTGTAGCAGTGATGCTTGCGAAGGAGAGGTTGCCGTTGGAAGTGCCGTTGCTTACAAATTGTCCGATGCCGGAGCGAGTGCCGTTGGTCAGCACAATGTTGCCGCCGACAATTTGCGAATTCATCACATTGAGTGCGACGCTGCCGCTGGCACTGCCTCCTGATGTATTGATAGCGCCGACATTGATGCCGCCGCTGCCGAAGATGGTGACGCTGCCGCCGAGGTTGGCGCCGGACGTGCTAATCGAACCGAGCGAGACGGTTCCGGCGTTGCCTCCGGCTTGACCTTGAGCGACTGCCGTGAAGCTGCCGCCGTTATTCGAACCTGTCAAATCAAAAGTCGTGCCGCCCATATTTATAGATCCGCCGCTAGCCGATGCTGAGCCGAGCGTGTACGGGCTGATGGAGCGAATCTGTCCGACCGTGGCTGGCGAGATGTTATAACCGGCGACGAGTGTGAGGTTGCCGGCGTCACCTGCGCTGTTTGCCAAACGCACGGTTGAAGCTGGTGAGAAATTGATGTTGCCCGACGCCAGCACCGCGAAGTTTTCTCCAACAAAGATTATGTTGTCCGAGAAGTTGATGTCGCCGGTTGTGTTGACGATTGTATTGCCGAGCAGGTCATACACGAGTGGATTGCCACTGATGAAGCCGATTTGGTTGACCACGCCGCTCGTCAGTTTGACGAGGTTGTTGCCGATATAGCTTGCTCCGCCGTTGATGGTGATTTGCCCGGCCGACGTAGAATTGACGAAGGTCGGACCATTCATAGTCATCTTGCCGGAGAGGAAAATGTTGCCACCGCCGGTAGTTGTCCAGTTGGTTTGTGTCGTCGACGAGAACACGCCACCTGCGATGCCACCATCGATAGTCAAATCTGCGCCTGGGAAGCCATGAATATTGATGATGTCTGCTGCGAGTTTGTCGCCCTGAACATTGATATTGCCGGTCTCAATATCGAGTGTGCCGGTCAGCGTGGTGTTGCCTGTAGTGCTGACACCGTTGCCTGCAACGAGGGTTCCGCTACTACCAGATGAAGCTCCGAAATTAACAAAAGAGTTGGGCGCACTGACGAACCAATCGCCAGTGGTGTGTACGGAGAGAGCCACGGTTGGGATGGCGTTGTCGACCTTTATAGGACTGCTGTTCGATCCAATATTGCCGGAGTCGGAATTCAAAGACAATGACTGAGTCGTGATGCTCGTGCCTAGCTGCTGATTGATTGTTCCTGTTCCATTGGCCGTGAGCACAACACTAGCAGCAACCGGACTAATCGCTCCGGTAATAGACGAGTCCAGGTTGATATTACCGCTGTTTGTGGTCGTCAACGTGAGGTTGGTCGCCTGGAGTACTCCCTGGACTGTAATACTTCCACCACTAGTCAATTTGAAGATTTGCCCATCGCTGGCGTTGAGACTTACGTCTCCAGTCGTGCTGAGAAAGGCATTGCCGGACGCGCTGGCAGTTAGATCGCCGGCCGTTGTTCTAATCGCATTTGAAGCAGTTCCGATGTCACCGTCAGTCGCAGTAATGGTGAGACTGGGCGTAAAGATCGACTTGCCTGCAGCCTGCGTGATCGAATTAGGATTGCCGCCCGTTGTATTGATCGTGACGGAAATTGTTCCGGTAACATCTTGCTGCAAGTTGATTTTGCCGACAGTATTGGTTAGCTGAACAGTCTGACCGGAGAGAGTTCCGACTTGCACCAACCCATTGGTCACGCTCAGATTGACGTCACCAAATGCGGTAGCGGAAAGATTGGTCGCATTTGTCTTGATGGCTCCGCCAAAAAGGGCGCCAATGCTTCCCGATGTCGATGAGAGACTGAGCGTATTAGCAGTAATCTGTGCCGCATTATTTTGGGTTATGGTACCGAAGGCAGAGATGTTGACAATGTTGCCCTGGACATCATTAAGCTGAACGTCACCACTATCAGAGACGAAGACGTTGTTTGTGATGCCCGCATGAGCTGTGAGAAAATTTGTGTTTGTAAGAATTGCAGCCGTGTTTGATCCAATGTTACCGCCGGAGTTCAGATTTATAGAAGTTGCATCGAGAACAGTGCCTGCGCCCGTACGGATGATACTTCCGGTACCGCCACCCTGATTCGTGCCTAAGGTGAGATTCGACGCTGCATGCATTGGACCGGCAACGATCAAGTCTACGTTCGGCGTCATCAGTTCAATGTCGATGTTATTGCCATTGGCAATGGAGTTGAGCGTTACGGCGGTGGGGCTGTAGTCGGTAATGAGGACATTACCATTCGTTGTGGTTGTGGCGTTGATTGAACGTGCTGTAGTTCTTGTGATGACAATGTCGCCCGCTCCCGTAGTGGCGGTCAAGTTTAGTGTGTCGATGTTGGAGCCGCCTATACCGTTAATTCGGCCATTGCCGGAGCCTACCAGCGTAACGCTATTAGCAAAACCGCCGCCGAGACCGCGAATGGAACCTGAAATGGTGATATCGCCATCGGCTCCGGCGTTGGTCAGAGTGACATTATTGGCGCCGATTTGTCCTGCCACCGTAATTCCGCCAAACACACCGGGATTGGTTCTGGTGATTTGAACAGTGTTGCCGGTGACGTCATCCACCTGGACTGTCGGAAGGTTGATAACATCGTTGATGTAGACGGAGCCATTGTTTGCCGCCGCAGCAATCTCCGTCGCCGAAATGAGCAGCGCAGTCGACGCCGATCCAATACTGCCGATGGTTGATGTCAAATCAACACCACCGGCTGCGGTCAAAACGCCGCCGCCCAAAGCAGCTTGTGTGACGTCGCCAAATACCTGTAAAGTGAATGTGCCTTGAGCATTTATGACACCATTTACGGTGACATCTCCGTATGGAGTAAGCAGACTGATATCGCCGGCACTAAGGTTGCCGGTGACGATATGACCGTTAGCCGCTGGCAATTGGGTCGGGCCCGCTGTAATACTGATGCTGCCCGCATTCACATTGCCTACAGTCACATTCTGGTTTGCAAAGATTCCAACTGTGGTGACGGCTGACAAATCTGATGTCGTCACACTCTTGCCGGCATTGATGGAAATCAAATCACCGGAAACGGTGGTGATGTTCACATTGCCATTATTTGACCCAACGCTGATTGCACCGGTAACGGCGGTAATACTTTGTGCAGTCACGTTGCCTGTCGCAGATAGATTGATACCGTTAGGGGAAACCACAGGACCAGTCACGTTGAGGTCGATGTTGCCGGAGTTGGCATTTCCTGCGTTAACTTCGGTTGGTCCATTCGTGTTGATAGAACCAATGGTCAGATTGTGACCGGAGCGAATTGTGTTTGGAAAACTAACGTTGCTGGAGGAAGCCAGCGACGCGATTGTCACGTCTCCCGTACCCCATATGGATGGAAAAGGGTCGGACCTAAATCGATTGCCTGACGTGATTTGCCCGTTTGTCCCAAAGTCCATTGTGGAACCGCTGCTAAAGATTGGATTGATATTCTGGATATCGATGCGACCGATGCCGCCACCGCCTGTGGTGGTGACGGTGCCCAGGGCCACTGATGTGCCGCCAAAAATGCTGATACTGCCATTATTAAGCGTGCTGCCAGCGTTGATCGTGCTGGTTGTAGGCAGCGAAATTACGCCGGAAGTATTGGAGGTACCCTGGTACGCCACAATTTGTATGTTGCCGCCATTCAAATTGGTACCGGTTGAATTTGAGTTGATCGTCAGATTTGAAGCCGCGCCGGAAAGATTGACCGCGCCTCCTGCTGTGGTGCCACCACTAATCGTCACGGTTGATGTGGCGGTGCCGAAGCCCGGAACAATACCGCCTATACCCGGAAAGGGTCCAGTTTCACCGGTTCCGGCAATTATGTTCGCTCCAGCTACTATATTTATGTTGTAACCCTGGCCTGCGCCGTCACGGGCCGTGATTTGGGTGCAATTGGAGTTGGCGAGAATGTCAGTGCCGGCAATTATGGAAATTGCTTCTCCGGCAGTGACATCGCCGTTAAGCAAAATAAAGCCTGTGTTGTAATAGGTGGGGTCGCCTGTGAGGCACTGATTGCCAATGGTGAGCACATCAGTGTTAGCACTGATATGCGCGCCGTTGCCAACTGAATTCACCGTTCCTGTCAGCTTGTTGACAAAAACATTCGCGGTCCCGCCGCCCGTATTGACGTTGAGTTCCTTCGACAAAAGATCGCCACCACTCACATTCGAATCGAATGCTGCGTTGTAGCCGGCCTCACGAATGTTGATGGCACCGCTTGCAGAAACGACGCCATTGATGTTGTTGATATTCATTGCTGCGGCAACGGGCGTGTCAAAGGTAACGTCGCCGGCGGTTGATGTGAGATGACCGGTGTTGGAAACGTTGGGAGCAAGAACGTTTAAATCGTGCGCAACGTGGACGGTTCCCGAGTTGGTGAGGGTGTTGCCGGCGGACAGAGTCAGGTTGCCGGATGCATTGATATCACCGTAATTGCTCAGGTTGTTGTTTGCATACAATCCAAGGTCGGAAATTTGCGAATTGATCGATGCGCCCGTGTTGTTGGTGATGTTTTCAGCCTTGATCGAAGCAGTTGCGTTGTTTGGATTTCCGGCTGCCAGCGCGGTAATCGTTCCATTGTTGGTCAGATCGCCGAGGATTTTGACGTCGCCGCCCTTGCCGAATTCTCCTGATGCGGTTACGGCAACTGGAACGACCAAATCGGTGACTTTCATGGTCTTGTTGCCTGTCGTCATTGCCGACAGATCAACAACTCCACCAGTGGCGCGACCACTCGCATCGAGAGTTACTGTTTGCGCGCCGCTAGCCAATTCCTGTTTTGCTGCAACATACTCTGCAGCGGTGACCTTGGAACCGGCGCTTACCGTTTTCTCCTGTCCGCCAACATTGATCGCTACCGATGTTTGGTTCTGGAAAAGTTTGTCGCCCAACGTAATATTTTCTATTGCCGAGCCCAAATCAAGCGCGAAACCTTGGTTGGCTCTCACGATTTGATTGTTGGCAGTTTGCTGAATAGTCTGATTGATAGTGTCATTCAGATTTTTGTTTTGTATGTGCAGCGCTTGCTTTGCTGCCTGCCATTCGGCTTTCGATGCAAAATCATTTCTATTTAAATTGTTGGCGTGGTTGCCATTGTTTTGAACGTTGTTATGAATTGCATTTTGCACATTGGCCGCATGTGCGTTCGTATCTTTATAGACATGGAACATTTGTTGCAGTTGCTTGTGGTCAGTGACGCCAGGATTATTGAGAGCAAACTGCTGGAACGCGTTAACCCCGCCCTGGTTATTTGCCAGAGCTGCAGTGGTTAAGTTAGACGAGGCAAGTAATGATAGTGAGAGCGCTGCAAATGTTTTTCTGAAGGTTGGATTGAAGTTGTTCTTCAAGCTTCTAGACGTTTGCATGTGTGTGGCTCCTGGCTTTGATTGCAATTAAGTTGATTTTGACTGATGAAAAACGCGCTGGCGTGCAGAAGGACAGGCCCGTCCCTTGCAAGTCGCGCACCTTTAGAAAGTTTTCCTCACGCGTCGCATGATGAGAACGCCTGAGCCGCCCAAGGCTCTGCACTGTCAGAAGAGTACCAAAGGTTGATAAGCAGCCTATTAACCACGCGTCACCTGACATCGCGAGGTGGCATGCGTACAGGTGCTAAACCTCGAATGTACGGGTGTTTGGGCATTGGCTTCGGCAGCCTGGATAGTGCATAAACTTTTTGCAATCTGCGCAGGTTGAGATGGTGGAGCGGCAAAAGAATGTTTTAGCCAGTACGGGTCAACGAATAAGGCATAGAGAAAGCAAAGTACGACGGCGGGCGTATTGCTGCCGCGTCTGGACATTGAAGGTGAAATTGAACTGCATAGGGAAATGTTTGCACCGAGTGAATAATTATGGCTGAGATGAGTGACAGAGGTGAGCTACGAACGGAGATCAAATTGCACTACATGCGGTGCCACCAGTTGAGTCCTTTGGAAAATGTCTGTTGCTCAAGTCGGAAATAGGATCTCTGTGTTTAATCTACGGTCTGATACGATTCACCGATTGGATACAATTTTTTGCGTGCGCAATTTTCGGAATGTGTGCATAATTATCAGTTTCATATTGGTGCCGGTAACCCAGGAGAGACACGTGTCGCAGCGAAAAGAGCATCTCATGCTCGAACTGAAAGAGCTTCTCGGCATTGTTTTATATTTGGCTGCGAGCTTTTCACTGCTCGCGACAGTCAAGTCTTTGATCCTAATTCAGCTTGGCATTAATGATTTTGTTCATGGCTACCTTAAAGCACTCATTGAGTCGCTAGCTTTAGGCAAAATAGCGATGCTGACACAAAATATCCCTGTTTTAAATGCCTTAGACGACAAATCTCTTCTCATATCGTGTCTGTTTAAGGCAGTAGTAATGTCCGTCATCGTCTTTCTTGGCGGCGGACTGGAAGAAAGGATTTTCGCCAAACATGTTGCCGAGGCATCGCCGAAGCAAGAGCTAATGATGGTGATTGCGCATCTGTCAGGGCTATTTGCGGTGTTTTACGCGCTGTTCTTGGCGCGAGGCTTGGACAAGGCTCTTGGACCAGGACGCCTCTTGCAATTGCTGACCAAACCGCCCTCCAGTAACTCTCCGCACCAAGATTGAAGCAGCTCTTGGCTTGATGGACTTTTGCAAAAGTATATGCCGAAGTGATCTGACAGGGTTGTCAGCACGGTATTGTACTTTTCTTACAATGCCGCGCGTCTAGGCCGGTCATGGTTTCCCGGGAGAAAGCTCAATGACAGAATACGGAGTGAAAACAGCAGATGAAATCTCTTTTCAAGTGAGCGAATTGCATGCGTTTGACCCTGTTTGGGCTGAGCAGTATTTGAAAACTTGTTCTAACCCGTGGAATAACGGCATCCTCACAATCAAAACAATTGAGCTTATTTGTATTGGACTGTGCTCTGCTTGCACAAACATGCAGGAAAGCGCTACGCGCCGCCACATTCGGGCCGCTCTGCAAGCCGGAGCCACTGGCGATGAAATCCTTATGGTCATAAAGATGGGTTCTGTCATGTCAATTCATTCCTTGAGTCTTGGCGCTCCAATATTGCTTGAGGAAGCCAAAGCAGCAAATATCAGTTCCACTCTGAAACAAGCTACAACTCCTGCCTGCGACAAAATGCGTGAAATTGGCCAGTGGAACACTGCGTGGGATCCGTTCTATCAGCTTGATCCATTGTGGACAGATCAAATCATGACTTGTGGCGTTAGTATTTATGCCACTGATTTAATGCCGCCGAAACTTATTGAACTGCTGAGCATCGCTTTTGATGCGTCTATCACTCACATGTATGCACCAGGAACACGTCGCCACATCAAAGGTGCGCTTGCGGCCGGAGCGACTGTTGAGGAGATTATGGAAGTTTTGAAAGTCTGCGTTGCCTTTGGAATTGAAGCGTGCAGCCTGGGCGCTCATATTTTGTCCGAAGAGCTTGCCAGTTTTGAAGCCTAGAAATTTAGCAGTTGATATCAATCAAGGAGAACCAGAATGTATTTCACAGACGATTCATTGCTTCCAGAAAATCAGGATCCATTGATCATCACGGCAGCGCCGTATGGACCTGTTTGGCTGCCCACGGACTACCCAGAAGACATAGCTGTGACCTGGGATCAACAGGTGCAGAAGGCAGTGGATTGCTACAACGCCGGAGCCACCATCCTGCACATTCATGTGCGCGACCCAAAGACTGGTCACATATCCAAAGACTTCAAAGAATATGGCGAATTCATCGGTCGTTTGCGCGAGGCAGTGCCCAAGATGGTTTTGCAAGTCGGCGGCTCAATCTCGTTCTCTCCCCCCGACGACCACAGCAAAGCTCAATGGCAAGGTTACGACACTCGCCACATGCTTGCCGAACTGGATCCCAAGCCGGACCAGGTAACGGTTGCGATTGGATCGTGCCAGTGGGATATCACTTCGTTGACAACGATGGATGACTGGGCTGGAACTCACGTGGCGACAGAAGAAATGCTGTGGGCATTTTCAAATATGGTGGTTGACGCTACCCCAGATTTCTACATCGAGCACCTGAAGCGTCTAAAACTACATGGTATTCAGCCGTACTTCGCTCTGGGCCATATTCACAGTCTTGAGATAGTCGAGCGCCTCATTCGCAGAGGGCTATACATGGGTCCAGTGAACGGATTCTTCAGTATGGGCGGCGGAGGATCATGCGGTGCAAATCCATTCGATTGGATGGAACTCGTCCGCAGGACGCCGCACGGATCTGTTTTCACTTATCAATCAGTGCATCGTCTTTCTCATCCGCTTGCGGCAATAATGATCGCACTTGGACAACACACGCGTGCCGGTATCGAAGAGAATTTGTGGGACACTACCAAAGGTAAGCGTCTGACGACCATTCAACAGATAGAAAGACACGTCCGACTCGCCAACGAACTCGGGCGCAAGGTAGCCACCGCTGATGATGCCCACCGGATCCTCAAGATTGGACAAACGTACAACTCCGTTGAAGAAACACTGCAAAACCTTGGCTTGCCCCCCAATCGCCAAGCCGGTCAGACGGGCTTTATCGGATATCCTGCCACGGACGGAAAACTCAGGGTGGCACAACGATCTGGTTCTGATGGACACCCATTGGCTGGAGAGGTTGAAGCAGAGAAAGCAGCGGTAGCACGCTAAAATTGAACTTAGCCTTTCTAGTCGGCTGATGTCGTAGCAGGCTGGGTCATTGAAAAGTGATCCAGCTGTGCGGCATCGACCGATCTAGACACCCGGCAAATTAGTCTTGCCTCTGTATCCACCGGGGCATTTGTCCATGCTTGGTCACAATGCTATTTGAACCCAAGCCTGCTGATCGAGAGAGCACAGCAAATAACCGCGCCCAAATCTGCTCCGCCGCTTAATGAAGAAAAAAAGGCAAAGCAATAGTTGGGAAACGTGAGAGAAAAAGATGGGGCAGATGAGGGGAATTGAACCCCCGTATACTGATACCACAAACCAGTGCCTTAACCACTTGGCGACATCTGCCATAACGCTCTGTGTTTGATAACCGAGCAACAAATATATTATCACGGCCTCGGGGCAGGGTTTCATTGCGGCTTTTGGCTCTTCACAAAGGGTTTCGCAGCGAAAGTCTCGCTGGAGCGAGCAATGCTGCTACTGCGGGACAAGGCAGTCGATAGGATTTAGAATTTACAATCCAAAAACGTGAAAAACCGGCGGCAGGACGATACTGAGCAGCCCACCAATGACAAATGCCGCAATCCAGGACCCGATCCATATGGTGAATGCGATTTTAGGACCGCGCTCTTTGGTCATAACACCGACTGTGGCGATGCAAGGGACGAAGAGCGTAATTACGATCATTGCTGTTAGTGCTTGAGCCGCCGTCATCGGCACTTCTGTCAGCCCGAATGAAGCGAAGTCGCGTCTGACAATGCCAAGAACGAAAGTGGTGGCAATTCTGGGATCGCTGGGAAGATGCAGCCACGCAACCGTAATTGGTTGCAGGGCATTGACGAACAACGAAAGCAATCCGGTCATGTGGGCAATGCTTACGGCAAATCCGGCGATGAAAAATGGCTTGGTTGCTTCTTTTAGGAAGTTCCAAGACTTTGACCATGTTTTCTTTAAGACATTATCCATGCGTGGCAGGCGCATTGGAGGCAAGTCCATTATCAATGCATCTGATTTGCCGGGCAGCACCATATTCAGTGCGACACCGGTAGAGGCGAGAATGGTTGTAATGATCGCACCATAGATTGCCCATGCATAAAAACCGCCTATTTTAGCCAGGGTGCCGGAGACAACTCCCAGTTGTGCGGAGCATGGAATTGCCACCCCCAGTAGAGCCGTGGCAATTATTTTTTCTCTGCGAGTACTGAGCAGTCGCGTCGTAATGGTCGCCATTGTTACGCAACCCAGTCCGAGAATAAGTGGAATGATCGCTCTGCCGTTCAATCCGACTTTGTTCAAAACCCTGTCAACGAGCACAGCTAGCCTCGGAAGGTAGCCGGAATCTTCCAGTATGGAAAGTCCGAAATAGAAACCCAACACCAGTGGAAAAAGCAGTCCGAATAAATACGTGACTGTCAGAGTCAGCATTCCATACTCGCCGACAAGGATATTTCCGAAGGTGGCTTTCGCTGAAGGATGGCTCCAGAAGTCGTATTTCACTTGCTCCGGTGCAACTGTTTTTAGCTGCGAGTCTAGAGATGCGCTTTCGAAGTTATTGGCAAAAGTACCCTGCGGGAAATCAAAAACGTTTTTGTCGATTGTAATAATGCAGGGGAATGTGGTCGCTGCAACACGCCTGACGAGCGGTTCGTAGTAGACCTTCATGCCTTTCTTTTCAGTGATATCGACAACCGTGCCGGCAACGAATACGCCCAGCAGTTGATAGAAAATCATGTAGCAAACAAAGGCAGCCGCAACACTTCCAGCTACAGGATGCAGGAGCAGCCTGCCTAATTTTGTGGAGAAGGTTTTCTTCTTCGACGTTGATCTTACGCAGTTTTCGGAGATTTCGTTGACTCTCTGCCGTCTGCGTCTGTAAATCTCCTGGCGGTGATGCTCCCTTTGCTCCATTATTGAGCTGGCTGTAGGGCCTTCGCAAACTTCAACTGTTGCAGAAAGAGTTTTTTCTGCCCGCATGGCTGTGAGCGCCGGTGCGTATGCTTCAGTCGATTGTGAGTCACCTTCGAGGATCAGCAAGGCGTGAGCTTGAGAAATATTTTGCTCAACCAGAGGAGACAGCATTTGTGAAAGGCTGTCGTCGCATTTTCCTTTTCGAGCCATGGGCAAATTGGCGACTATTCCCGCGATGCCTTCTTTGCGCACGGCTACGCATGTAATCACGGGCACGCCGACATGATCGCTCAGCGCTCCGGTATCGATTATCAATCCGCGATGTTTTGCTTCATCCCATTGATTGATTACGACAAGAATGGGCTTGCCCATGTCGATCAATTGCAAGGTAAGGAAGAGGTCGCGCTCCAGGCTCAATGCCGATACAACGTTTACCACCAGTTGTGCTTCGACGATCAGCCGTCGAGCCGCTCTTTCTTCGTCGTTGAAGCTGGATACGCCATAGACTCCGGGCGTGTCGACCAGCTCATGCTCGCCCAATGCGCCGCGTGCTATGTCGATTGTCGTGCCTGGATAATTGGAAACGTCGGCGCTCAAACCTGTAAGGGCATTGAAAATTACCGACTTGCCGACATTCGGATTGCCTGCCAGCACAATCTTCAGTTGGGAACGCACGCCGGGTTCTAGCCCACGCGAAGGCGATTCTACGACGCTATTAATTGCGGCCGTCATTCAAACTCCAACTATGATGAGTGAGAGTTTATCAGTTGATTTCTCTCTCTACAACTTATTGAAAGAAAAGATAACTATAGATTTCCTTCCGCGCGTAATGGAGAAGGAGCGTGGTAAAGTCAAGCACATTGCGACTTCGGTGCTTCCAAGCGAGCACGAGCGCCAGTGTTTTGGGCAACACAGGGGGCTGTGCAGAATAGATGATCTTTTGTTCATCTCATTGCTCTGTAGACTTCCGGAAGGCACATAGAGCGCGGCTTTGCGCCTTTGTCCTGACTTTTCTCTACTTCTTTATGTTGCTTGCACCTGTGGGTTCTTTCGCTCAGGGGCCGCCCAACGGCAAACTCCCATTATCGACCGCGCCTTCCAGCGCCTCGCCAACTGGAACATCACCAACCGGAACATCAACAACGCCGACAGCAGCGCCGCCCGCATCTTCTGTGTCACCGACCAGCACTGGCATTGCCTTGCCGGTTTCAACTGCAGTGCGCGCCAAAGGTCCGCCCACGCCTAAGGAATATTCTCTGCCCAATGGCTTGCGCATCATACTTGTCGAAGAACATTCCCTGCCGGTTGTCTCCTGCCTGATTTGGTACAGAGTGGGCGCGCGCAACGAACGTCCCGGCAGCACCGGAATTTCGCACATGGTCGAGCACATGGCTTTCGATGAAGTCGGCACTTTCCGCAAAGGCGAATTGGGTGCCACCATCGTGCGCAACGGTGGACAATTCAATGGATTTACCAGCGATGACTTTACGGCGTTTTTCGAAACTCTGCATCCGGCCAAACTTGATCTGGCACTGAAAATCGAAGCGATGCGCATGCGTTCTGCGCGTTTTACAAAAGCTGCCGCGCAGGCTGAAGTTGCCAATCTCAAAAAGGAATTCGAGGAAGAGCAGAGCGATGCCGCGTCCATGCTCGCTTCTGAAGTGCGCTGCGTATCTTTCCTTCACCATCCTTACGGCAGCCCCACTCGCGGTTGGCAGCCTGACGTAGAGGGTTTGACTGCAGAGGATGCCAAAGGCTTTTACGATCGTTTTTACGTGCCGAATAATGCGACGCTCGTGATCGTCGGTGATTTCGCTACCGCCAATGCGCTTGCTTCCATCAAGAAATACTTTTCTGTGATTCCGCGCTCGGCTACACCTATTCCGACAATTCGGGCAAAGGAGCCGGAGCAGAAGGCTGAGAGACGGGTTTTGATGCGTTATCCGGGCAAAACGGAACTTCTGCAACTTTCCTATCATGCACCGTCAATTGCCGAGCAAGATAGTGCAGCTATGGCTGTTTTGGAAAAACTATTGAATGCCAGCATCTCCGGCCGAATAAAGACGAAGTTGATGGAGCCGAAGATTTGCTCGGGCGCCAACTCGCAATTTGAGCTGAAGCATGATCCGGGGCTGCTCACAATCACAGCCACTCCCGCATCCGGACAGACATTGCAGAAAGCTCTTGAAGCAGTTGACGCCATGATTGCGCAGCTGCGCAGCCAGAATATCAGCGATTCCGAACTCAGGCGTGCAAAGAATCAAGCAGAATATGCCTGCTTCTCTGAGCGTGACGGACCCTACCGCACAGGATTTCATATCGGCTATTTCGACAGCATCAGCACCTGGAAAAGCGCTTATAGCTGGCCGGAAAGATTGCGCACCGTCAATAGTGCCGACATTTTGCGAGTAGCAAGGATTTATTTAGTGCCTGAGAATCGCGTCGTCGGTTTCCTGTCTTCGTCGGCACAGCCGAAGTCGGCTCCTCAAGCGCAGCCGACCCAACCGAAGCAAAGCGCGCCCAAGACGCCCTCAGCAGATACCCATTTCGAAAAAATTCACGGTCATACTCCAATCAGTTTTGATATCTCAAAGCAGGTCTTGGTCGGATATAAGAAGGATGACTCCGCGTCATCACCGGAAGCGCTCCGATTAGCGGCAAAGCCGGCTGGCAAGAAAGCTGAGTCGTCTGCGGACAAAAAAGCAAGTTCCAAAAAAGCAGATTCAACAAAGAAAGCAGAATCTGAAAAGAAAGCGGAGTCGGCTAAGAAAACGGACTCAGCTAAGAAAACAGATTCCGCCAAGAAAACAGATGCCACCAAGAAGGCAGATTCAGCTAAATCCACTGATTCGGCAAAGAAAACTGAATCATCTAAGGACGCAGCAAAGAAAGCAGATACGGCGAAGAAAGCGGACTCAACAAAAGCAGACGCCTCTAAGACCGAAGCATCAAAAAGCAGCATATCCGCCGGTGCCGCCAAGCCTGATGCCTCCAAAGCAAAACCCGCTGCAACAACCGCGACTACTACTCGCGCACCGGTGGCAAGACCCTTATCGACTGCCGCCCCTCGCCCGCCGGTCGGCAGCAGTCTGCACAGCGGTCACTACACTCGCAAAGTATTGAAGAATGGATTGACCATGATCGCTTTTGAAAGTCGATTGTGCCCGATCGTGCAAATTTCCGGTGCGATTCGCGCTGGAGAAGCTTATGAACCGACGGCAAAACCTGGACTGGCAATGGTTTTGGCCAATGCTTTGAATTATGGAACGCAGCATGCCACGCGCGCTCAACTGCAGGCTGTTCAGGAAGATCTCGGATTGCCACCCTCCGCGATGCTCAAATTCGAGCCCGGTTTGGAGCAGATAACATTCCAGACCCGCTGCCTATCCAAAGACCTGGTGCAGCAACTGGGCATTGTGGCTGAATCTCTGGCGTCCCCGGCCCTTGCTGATGCCGATATGGAAAAGGCTAAGCAAGATGCCGTAGCCGGTTTACGCAGAACCGATGAGACAGTGGCGGCGCGTGTCAATCGTGCATTGATGCGCAGTCTGCTGGCGCCTAATTCACCGCATTTTCCGTCCGATCCTTCCGAAAAGGCGAAGGTAATCGAGATGCTCAAGCAAAGCGACATCAAAGACTATTACACGAGCACTGTCAGCCCTTCCAGCACCATGATCGTGATTGCCGGAGATTTCGACGGCGAGCAAGCGATCAAGTCAGCTGAGGCTGTTTTTCAAAATTGGCAATCGAATGCGCGCTTGCAGTCCGAACCGGATGTGGTGCCATCCACACGCCGTTCTCTCAAAGTTTCGGTGCCTACAAAAGATCGATCGCAAACCATGGTCTGCATCGGCAAGCTGGTCAAAACAGCGCCTGGCGACAGAGAATTCTGTAATCTTGCCATTGCCGATTGTGCGCTGACGAACCATCCTATTTTCTCGCGTCTGGTGCAGCGCGACACTGACGAAGCTGTGTTGGCGACCAGTCTTTCCACGGAAGACATTAATTCAAGATTCCAGTCGCTGGGCGGATTGACGTCCTGGTCGTTGATTGTGCCGACCGAGCCCGAAGCTGTTTCTAAAGAAGTGAATACTATTAATACTGAATTGAAGGCGTTCGTTCAAAAAGGCATGACCGCAAATGAGATTCAGGAAGTGAAACGATATCTTTCCGGAGTCATTTGCGTGCGCTATATGCCTAATTTGTCAGTAGCCGCAAAGAGCGTATTGGACGCCGCTTTGGAACGTGCCGAGGGGGACTTTGTCGGTGAGCTGCTTTTGAATATCGCTAATGCCGACACTGAATCTATTAACCGATTTATAAGGAACGTCTTCAGACCGGATCAGGCCACCCTGGTTGTTGCCGGAGATAAGCAAGCTATCAAGCAGGTGCAGCCAAAAGTGGAAGCGGACTCGAAAGTGCGCGCCGGTGCGGCGGAAGCGCGTGCCGATCAGCAACCTCAGACGGTTTCGCCCCAGTAGAAAATTGACGGTTATTGTCAAGCAACCGGGCGGCAAAGTATGAAAATTTTTGCGAAGTCAAGGAAGCGTTTCTACTAACATAAGCGGTCGCTAATATGAAACCGATATGTACCGTTTCGCCCTCCCATATGTGCCATTTGGGTTTTCAAGAGCGTCTTGAGCCTCACCGGTTGAGCTGTTGAGCTGCCACCATCAGTGGTTACGCATTTGTGAAATCCTGGACTGCTACACAGCCTCGGTTTAATCTAGTTTTTCTCCAGGTTGTCATTTAATTAATGTGACTAGCCAGCCAAGGCGCTTTTCCCTGTCTGAGCATGCAATTTGGGGGGTTGTAAAATTCCGCAACATCAATCAGGACGGGAATCTTCAGACATAGTGAAGAAGTTTGACTTCCGGCGTCAAATTCCGATAAGATGCAGTGTCGGTCATTTAGGTAATCCCAGTGGCGAACAAACCCGGTGTAAATGTGATGACTACAGTAGCAAGTCGCGACAGAGACACTATAGAAATTGAGCCGCTCCCCGAGTATGTACGCGAGGAGTCCGCTTATAAGAAGGAAGTCTCTAACGCTATGCCTT
Source organism: uncultured Candidatus Obscuribacterales bacterium (assembly GCA_964531315.1). GTDB lineage: Bacteria > Cyanobacteriota > Vampirovibrionia > Obscuribacterales > Obscuribacteraceae > QKMZ01. Next base: position 23,004 of record CAZHEZ010000090.1, read on the forward strand.
CACTTAATCCCTCATCTAACAGTACCTCCAGTGGCAGCTACGAAAGATGGGAACGCACTTCAGCTGCCAATGTGGAGCTGGAAGAGCAACATTCTGATGTTTTAGAAACTCTCTGGCCTGGCGTGCATCATGATTTTGAACGCACCGCCAGCACCGCCAAAAGAGGCCCGAGCTTTTATTTGATGATTGGATTCATGGGCGGCGCCGTCGTATCCATGTTGGCAGTTTGGGGATTCTCCTCAGTATCGTCTGTAGTGGCAAATGTAGGTCATGGCGACAAGCAAATTGTCGAGGCTCAAGCCAGAGGCGGCAACAAACAGCAAGCAGGTGCACCTCAAGCAGCATCTGTATCGGCGGTCGGAGACGTGATCGTTCCGCTGGCAACTACATATGAAGTCCAGAGCGGCGATACGCTAGCCGGAATCGCTCTGCGCAACTACAAACACGCCAGCCCGCGCTTGTTGGATGAAATCTGCCGCGCCAATGGCATGCGCAGCGCCAACGTGCTCAGCCTCGGTCAGAAAATTACCCTCCCGGAATACCATCGTGTAACCAGTCAGGTAGCCTCGACAAACAGCAATCCTATTCAATAGTTTTCAGGATTGAAAGTAATTGTCAGCACGCTCTACGCTCACGACAGAGGACGTTCTTGCTCTTCTCAACGAGCGGCTAGAGACTTACGAGCACAGACCGCAGCAGATTGAGCTGGCGCACGGCATCGAGCGCACTTTTAAGACTCAGCAGACAGGACTTTTCGAAGCCGGCACCGGCATTGGAAAGTCATTCGCGGCTCTGATTCCGGCAATTTTGTCCGGCAAGAAGGTGGTTGTTTCGACAAACACGATTGCTTTGCAAGAACAATATATCAATAAGGATATTCCGGCACTCAAAGCAATTCTTCCCTTTCAATTCGAAGCGGCGCTTATGAAAGGGCGTGGAAACTATCTCGGACTGAGGCGTTTTGAAGATCAGCTTTTGGAACAGTCGATAGATGAGGAATTTGTCGATTGGGTGCATGATACCGATACCGGTGATATGTCCGAGTTGGATTTTGTACCTCCGATGGATGTCTGGCTGGAGGTCAATTCGGATTCGGACGACTGTTTTCGCAACCGCTGCCCTCGCTTTGCCGAGTGCTTTTACTTCGAGGCGCGTCGCCGCGCCGAGAAGGCGGATATTCTGGTGGTCAACCATGCATTGCTTCTCGCCGATGCGGCGTCCATGGGAAATATCTTGCCGCCATACGATCTGCTCATCGTCGATGAGGCTCATCATTTGCCGGATGTGGCCACCGATGTTTTCAGCAATTCGATAAGCAATCGCGGCGTCCGCATGGCCGCTTCCAAGGCTCTGAATAAAGTGCAAGCACCGATCGGGCTGATTCGCGATCTGGAATTGGAGTCCACGGAGTTTTTTCATCGCCTGTCATTTGCTTTTCCCGGCATCAAAACGCGAGTGCGGGAGCCTATTGACGGTGCCCATGAGTTTGCTTTGACTCTGCAACAGCTCAAGAAGTGGCTGGAAGATGAGACCTTTGAAGGCATTCTTGATGTGGGCAGCGAACGCGAGCGCGCGCGATTGAAAGCCAAGGCGATTATTTCTACTCTGGCTGGATATATAAACTGCCTGGAATTAATGGCGAAGCCTGACCCCAACTGGGTTGTCTGGGTAGAGAAGGGCGACAATTCCTTCTCCAAGGTGGAAGTGGTGGCGGCTCCGCTTGATGTTTCGGGATATATACATGACCATGTTCTCGACAAAAATGGTCTCTCTTCATCGGTTTGGATGTCGGCAACCCTGGCTACCGGCGGTGAAGACCCGTTTGCTTATTTCAAGCGCTCATGCGGCATGGAAGGGCATATGATTCAGGCCAAGATCTCCAGCCCGTTTGATTTTGAAAAACAAGCGCTCCTCTATTTGCCGCGCAATTTGCCCGAGCCCAATACAAAAGAATTTTTGATGAAAGCTTGCGATGAAATCGACAAGATTTTGCAATTGTCGGACGGGCGCGCGTTTGTGCTCTTTACCAGCCGTTCTGCACTCAATCAAAGTTATGAGTATTTAGCGCCGCAATTGCCGTTTCCTGCCAAACGCCAGGGAGAAATGCCCAGGAAAAAACTGGTCGAATGGTTCCGAGAGACACCAAAAGCGGTGCTGTTCGGCACAGCCACTTTCTGGGAAGGCGTATCAGTGGAAGGCGAACAGCTCAGTTGTGTGATCATCGATAGAATCCCCTTCCAGTCGCCTGATGACCCGGTTTATGAGGCAAAGTGCGACGCCATGAAACAGGAAGCTGAATGGAGCTGGTTTAACCACCTGGCCTTGCCGCATGCCACCATGCGTTTGAAACAGGGCGTCGGAAGATTGATCCGCACCAAAAAAGACGTAGGCATCGTTGCCATTCTAGATTCACGCATGACAGGAAAAGGTTATGGCAGACGCATTCTTGAATGTTTGCCCGGCATGCGCATTGTCCGCACTTTGAACGGTTTGTACACGCTTAGAGATGTTTTCGGTCCTAGAGATGATTATGGCTCCCGAGACGATTACGGCAGAGGCCCTGAAGTTCGCGAAAAGCCGGCAGCCTACGGCCGATATTCAGAAGGCGCTGAAGCTTCTTCCGATTCAGAAAAACTTTCTGTGATTCCAATTGAGACCCTGTAGTCAGCAAGGGTTCCGTGAATCACACGGCAAACCACACTGGAGTTCACAGGAAACCAAAAAGGAATTCGCGTGGGAATTTAAACGGTATCCGACTCGGATTCCGGAATAATGTCGTGGCGAATCAAGCAAAGTGAAATGGGCGAATGTTCAACTAAGTAATGCACAATCGGGTCCTTTTTCATCAAGAAAAAGGTTGAGGACTGTTTGCTCACGGTGGTTGTTCCTACAAAGAGCAGGTCCGCTTTCAATTCCACAGCCGCTTTTACGATGCCGACGGCGACTTCGCCTATGCGCACTTCGCCCGAAGCATTGACGCCTTGCTCTTTCAGCCTGGCGACTACTTCGTCAATTTGCGATTTCGCCTTATCTGCCGGGCGGTCTGACGATATGAGCTGGGCGACCACTCCCACTTTCTCCGGATCAGGAATCATGCGCACCAGGATAACCTCGGAGCCCAGCGCTTTGGCGTGGCGAGCTGCGGCCTCGACTGTGCGGGCACTTCTTTTCGGGCTGCTAAAGGCGACTACGAATCGCAATTTCCGTCTCCCTTTCTCATTTCTAACCCTTCCAGATCGCCCTTATAATCATGTAACTTACCGCCGATAGGGTTGCCGCCACCGGCAATGTCAAAACCCAGGCAAGAACAATCAGTTTGAGAGTCTTCGGATTGAGCTTTTCCGCTCCGTGCATTGGGATCGTACCCCCGGCGACGGCAGAACTCAAGGTGTGAGTTGTACTTATTGGTGCGCCGACTGCAGAGGCGACCATGATGATCATGGCTGTGGCCATCGAGGCTCCAAAACCTTGCGCGTGGCTCAAGCGTTCGCGGCTGATTTTGGTACCTACGGTGCGAATCACCCGCCATCCGCCAATTACGGTTCCCAGTGCCATGGCAGAGGCAGCTGCAGCCTTCACCCAGAGAGGGACGTCGTTTATCACATAGCCGTATTTGGCAAAATGGGTGGCCAGTACCAGAGTGATGATACCCATGGTTTTTTGCCCATCATTGCTGCCATGGCTGAAACTTACAGAGGCGCTCGAAAGTATATGCAACCAGCGCATCAGTTTGGGGTGCGATTGCGAACTGCCGCCCGGATTATCTTTATCCTTAGATAGTTGCAAAGCGAGCCAGGTCAATACCATTCCGGCGACGAAGCCAGTCAGAGGCGAGATCAATAGAGCCAGCAATACCTTTTGCAGTTCGTGCCAGTCGACGCCCTTTACACCAGCGGCGGTGACTCCGGCGCCAAACAAACTGCCAATCAGGCAATGCGATGAACTGACCGGTATGCCGAACCACCAGGTAATCAGGTTCCAGAGTACGGCTGCGACGAGAACCGCAACCACAATTGAGAGGGTTACTGCATCGGAAGGAATGATTTTAGTGATCACCTGCGCCACTGCGGTGCCCACTATAAGGGCGCCCAGAAAGTTGAGGATGCCGCTCATGACTATGGCCACGCCGGGCTTGAGCGCCTTTGTATAAATGACTGTGGCGACGGCGTTGGCGGTGTCGTGGAAGCCGTTGACGAAATCGAATCCGAGCGCCAGTACAATCGCCAGCACAGCAATTATGGTGTCCAGGTCGAGGATCATCTTGAGTACGCCTCAACCAGCCAGCTTGTCTTCTTTCGATAAAAATTGCTCACAAGCAATAAATACCAGGACTGGGGTTAAGGACAGACTAAGTAATTCAGAATGTAAAATCAGAACAAATAAAGGTCTATAAACTAAAGACTGCTTCAGCCGGCTCCAGATAAGTAGGGTCTAAATAAACCCATAAGTCGCCGGGGCGCCAGCTCAGGGGCTTGCGCAGCAAATATCTGTAGACAAACAGCTTTTGAATGATGCGCCGGGCGGTGGGATTATCATCCCCCCTGGGGTCATTGGCCAGCCGAGTGCGCAACTGCATTGCTTCTCGTTTCGTATAACATAGCGCTGGTCCGCCGTTGGCACCTTTAGAACGGCAAAGAATAGCTATCTTTCCGTTTGGTTGGGGCCACCCCAGTACAAAGTATCCATCATTCGTCATAAGTATCTATGATAATTCATGTCGCCGGAAAGTCCAGTGAAGCCTAGCCAATAATGCTCAGTTTCGGAAATATAGTCATATTGCACCCAGCCGCTATAGGTGATGCCATGTTGGCGACACCTGTAGCCAATGCCTTGAAGCTCAATTACCCCGCAGCCAAGATTACTTACTGGAGTCATCCGGTGCTGCGCCAGCTTCTTTTGGGGCTGAACCCCTACATCGACGAATTTATCGATTATTCGCGCGACCAGGGATTTTTCCAGATGGTGAAACAGATAAAGTCAATGCAGCCCGACTTGTTTGTCGACCTTTCCAATTCCACTAAGCTGAAACTCCTACCTTTATTTACGCGTATTCCCACCGTCAGGTATCAAAAGCAACGGACCGACACAGTGCCGACCATGCACGCTGTGGACAATTTCCTGGACACGGTCAGACACCTCTGCCCGGAAATGCCCGACCCGCTTTTTCCATCAATTTTTCCTGAGGCTCTGGCCAAAGATGTTATGGAAAAAATAAATGGTGAGGGCAATTTCTCAGGAAAACCATTGATCGCGCTTGTTCCTGGCGTCGGCCGGTTTCGCCCGCATCGGGCCTGGATACCGGATGGATGGACTTATTTGATAAGAAACCTGAAAGAGCGACAACAGTTCCGCTTGCTACTGATTGGTGGCGAGGATGATGCCGAACTTTGCGAAACCATCAATAAAGAGACCGACAATGCTTGCATCAATGTGGCGGGGCTGCTGTCTCTGGCGGAAACAGCAGCCGTGCTACGTCGTTGCATTTTCGCCATCTCCGGCGATACCGGACCCGCCCACCTGGCTGTTGCTGTAGGCACTCCTGTGATCGGTCTTTATGGCGCCACCTATCCAGAACGAAGTGGTCCATATGGATGCTCCGTTATGACTATCGACCAGAGCAAAGCTTGCCGCTGTCACGGCGCCAAAGCTTGCCAGTTTGCCAAACCGAATGCTCCCGGTGAATGTATGCACAGAATCATGCTTCCCGAAGTACTTGAGAAGATTGACCTGGCATTAG
>CAZHEZ010000091.1:0-28655 GCA_964531315.1 uncultured Candidatus Obscuribacterales bacterium
CCCGGCTCCGGTCAGACTCCTTCCTTCGCCAGACCGAAAGGACGCAATACCGCCGATGCTGCAGCCACCAGAGAATTAGGATCGCTGCTTGTCTTGCTTATGCGCGAGCGACTTTTCTTGATCATGCACTATTCAATCTTTGCAATCATCAGTTTGATCGGCTTTGGATTGGCCATGAAATGTTATTTTGAATTTCACGGCGATGATATGAGCAAATTGATGATGGCGATTACGCCCATGCTCTTCATCAATCTTACGGCGCTCTTGTGCCTGACTCCCATCAAAGGCACAAAGCGAGAAATCGAGCGCATTCAAGAAAAGATTGCCTATCTCAAATTCACGGTGCGCTTCAGGCATTTGCTCTAGGCTGCAATTATTTATTTTGGGCTGGCAGATTCAATCTTAGTTGCAGTCAGCCTGCTTCAATTTTCGGCCGTACACCGGCTAGGAAAAACCCGAGATTTTCCCAGCCCCTCAAAGTTGCAAATTTGCATACGCTCGCTTCACTAATTGGCGTTCGGTGTCCAACTCAGATTCGGTTTACGTGCGGCCAGAGCCTCATCCAGGCGCCCTACAGGAGTCGTGTGGGGAGCATTGCGCACCGTATCCGGTTCGTTCTTCGATTCCTCATCAATCTTAGTGAGAATTTCGATGAATTCATCCAGCGTTTCTTTCGTCTCGGTTTCGGTCGGCTCGATCATCATCGCTTCCGGCACAACTAGAGGGAAATAAACGGTCGGCGCATGGACACCGTAATCGAGAAGACGTTTGGCGATGTTAGTCGTGGAGACGCCTCTTTCTTTTTGCTGATTGCCTGAAAGGACGAACTCATGCATGCAAGCCTGCGGATAAGCAACCGTGAAGCGCCCCTTGAGCTTGTTCTTCAAGTAATTGGCATTCAAAATCGCGTCTCTGGAAACTTGAGCCAACCCTTCCTTGCCGTGAGCAAGAATATATGAATAGGCACGCACCAGAATACCGAAATTGCCGTAGAAACCTTTCACTTTGCCGATTGACTGCGGACGATTCCAATCTAGTTTGAAGCGTTCGCCTTCTTTGGAAACAACCGGCTTGGGCAAAAATGGCTCCAATTCTTTGCGGCAAGCGACCGCGCAGCCGCCTGGACCGCCGCCGCCGTGCGGAGTGGAGAAGGTCTTGTGCAGGTTCAAGTGGCAGACATCAAATCCCATGTCGCCCGGGCGGACCAGCCCCATAATGGCATTCAAATTGGCGCCGTCGTAATAGAGAAGCCCGCCCGCGTCGTGGACTAGTTTTTGACAGACGTCAATTTCTTCTTCAAACAGTCCAAGCGTATTGGGATTGGTCAACATGATGGCGGCAACATCAGGTCCCAATGCTGCTTTCAAAGCATTCGTGTCGACCAGCCCGCGCTCGTTGGATTTAATTTCTACGACTTCAAATCCGCAAAGTGCAGCAGTGGCAGGATTAGTACCATGCGCGGTATCAGGCACGATTACCTTCTTGCGGGCATTGTCTCCCTTTGCCTGAAAATAGGCTCTGATCAAAAGCAAACCTGTCATCTCGCCGTGTGCTCCGGCAGCCGGTTGCAGAGTGACTGCAGGCAAACCGACCACTTCCGAGATGCTGCGCTCTAAATTCCAGATCAATTCCAATGCCCCTTGAATCTGGTCTTCAGGCTGCATGGGGTGAAGCTCTCTGAAGCCTTCGAGGGCAGCCATGGCATCATTGATTTTCGGATTGTACTTCATGGTGCAAGAGCCGAGCGGGTAAAAGCCCTTATCAATGGCATGATTCAAATGCGAGAGGCGGACAAAGTGGCGAACTGCTTCCAGCTCGCTTACTTCAGCCAGTCTGGGCGGATTTTTGCGGACAAACTGAGCGGGAATCAGGTCAGCCGCCTTTTTCTCCTTCACACCAGGTTTTTCAATAACCAGTGCTCTTCTGCCCGGTCTCGACTTTTCGTAAATCAGCTTTTCCATGAAACCAACTCCAATTTGCCTAGTGCTCAAAGACGTTCGAAAAACCCTTCATGTCCAGGTCGCAAACGACCTGCACTGCTTCAAAACAACGCTCAGCCAGAGTCAGACGCTCTTCACGTTTGAGCATGGCGAGAATTTTGGCGTAAATGGGCAGCAGCACACGCACATCGTTGGCTGCATATTCCATTTGAGATTCGGACAGATCGCTTCTTGCCCAGTCGCTGGACTGGTTGGTTTTGTCCAACTCAATCTGCAAAAGTTCGCTGACCAGGTCTTTTAGGCTATGCCTATCCGTGTAGGTGCGCACCAGCTTGGAGGCAATCTTAGTGCAAAAGATTGGCTTTGTATGAGCATTGATGTAGTGCTTCATTACTGAAATATCAAAGCGCGCATAATGAAAGAGCTTGAGAACAGAGTCGGCTTCCATCAACTTCTTGACGTTGCTCTCTTGTGGAAAGCTGTGCTTGTCTTTATAACGAACAAAGCTGACAACACCTTCGTCATCGCAAATTTGCACAAGACAGAGGCGATCTCTCAAAAGATTGAGTCCTCTGGTCTCGGTATCCACCGCGATCAAAGTCTTTTTCATGTAGTGCGCGAAACGCTCGTCGGGTAAATCCCCTTCAAAGAGCTCAACTTTCTTGTGCGCTACCATTGCCGTCATCAATAGGAAACCTCTTGGTCGAGCGCCTTTTGGTCTGAGAGGAGCACTGGAGGCTCTCCATGCTCAGAAGGAGCCTTATTTTGGCCGACCTCATTATAATGCGGCAAAATCCGGCATTTCAGCGTGCTTTTCAGCATTTAAACAGCATTACGGGAAGCTAACCTGCCCAAACGCCTGACAACAAGTTAGCGAATCGCCCCGGGACTGAGCCAGCGATCTATGAGAGCCTCCAGGTCTGCGCCCATGAATGGTCGGGTCAGAACATCGTCTGCTCCGGCACCGAGCAGTGGACCGCGTTTAATCCCGGACGACATGGCAACAACAGGCAATTTCCTGGCCCTCTTTGCCGCCGCTTTACGCAAGGTCTCTATACGCTGAATAGCCATCGACTCGGGCGCCTTCACTTCGACAAGGACGATATCGAAATCCATTTGCGCCATGCGCTTGAGAGCTTCCTCTATGTCATTGACGGTCTGGGCAATCAAACCCAGCTCTTCAACTTGATTGAGAGCCAATTGCCTGAGGACAGCGCTCTCTTCGACAATCAAAATGCGGGCGGTATCTATATATAATTCAGACGCCACAACGGATATCCAACAAGAATTTGAGACGAACTTTCCATCGAGAAAACGGCATAGAACCGTCCAATTTTCAGAAGTTTACCGCAAGAAGACACTTCTATTGTTAACTGGTCCAGGCACAGGCGATGTCTTTTTAGCCAAGCTTTTGCCAGCCCAAGTTATGGCCGCATTTTCCCAGGCGTCTAAGTTTGCGGATAAGCGCGCGATACAAACTCGGCCAGATGCATCACTTTCACAGGCAAGCCGCTAAGCTCTGCGCCGGCATTCAGCTGAAGAAGGCAGCCCGGGTTAGTCGTCACCACGACCTCGGCATGCGTTTGCTCGATATTTTCCATCTTGCGATCTAGCACTTCCAGGCTCAATTCGGTGTTAATGACGTTATAGATGCCGGCGCTTCCGCAGCAATGTTCGGCTTCCTTAAGTTCAACCAGTTGCAAATTTTTTCCTTGCTGAGCCAATTTCTCCTGAAGGGCAAGCAAAATTTCTTTCGGCTCGCTCTGAATTCCCTGGGCATGAGCCAGGTGACAAGCCGCATGGTAAGCGACGGAAGCAGCCGGCAATTGCATGGAAGAGCCGGTTTGCGAATCTGTTTTAATATGCGCAGGCGAGAGAATTTCCACAACATCGACTACACGTTTTGAAAATTCGGTCGCTTTATCATGCCATGGATCATCAGGAGAAAACAGGTGTCCATACTCTTTGAGCATGGCACCGCAGCCGGCTGATGTGACAACGATCTTGCCTTCTGTCGAGGCAAATTTTTCAATATTTTCTCTGGCCAGCCGGCGACAGATATCGACTTCGCCGGCATGAAAAGCCAAGGCGCCACAACAGGTCTGATCGTTTCTTTCGACCGCAGAGCCCTGCATGGTAAGCAGTCTGGCGGTGGCGTGATTGACTTGATTGTAGAGAACATCCATCACACAGCCGCTGAAAAGCTGAACGACCGAGCCGCCCGTTTTCCCGGCCTCACGTCTTCTCGGGTGCGGCACATAGGCAGGAACAGTTGGAACAAAGGCAGCATAGGCCTTGAGACGATTGATCAAAGTCGATGAGGTCATGCCGGCGAGCACACTGTGGAATTGAGATTCTCTGGCCCGCCTGGGAAATTTTGACTGGACAAGACGAAAGATTTTTCCACCTAAAATCAAAAGCCAGTAGCTCGGCAGTATCTTATCGAATGAAACGCGCAGAGCGGCCCTGAGCAGCTTGGGCCGGGACTTCTTCAAGTGCGGCCGGGCCTGATTGAGAATCTCTTCATATCTGACACCGGATGGACATGCAGTCTGGCAGCCCAGACAGCCCAGACACGATTCAATATGTTCGGCCGCTTCTCCGACAAGTTCGATGTCACCCTTTTCCACAAGCGAGAGAAGATATATACGCCCACGCGGTGACTCGGATTCGCGACCGGTAGCCAAATAGGTCGGGCAAGCAGGCAGGCAGAGCCCGCAGTGAATGCAGGCAGACAGTAAATCCGCGTCCAGCTTACCTGTCGCTTTTGAAATTAGTTGACTATCGGATTGCGACAAGCATGCCTCTGTTTGGACCCCAACTCAATTGTAGAGCATTTAACTTCACCAGCTGACCAGGGGATTCAAGATCCTTTTTTGATCGAAATGCAGCTTCAAAGAACGGACAATCGCCTGATTACTGCTGCCTTCCGGTATTGTCCCCAGGCGCTCTATTTTTCTTTCCAGTTCTTCATTACCATAAGCGGCAGCCAGAGAAACGCCTTCGTTTTCCAGAGTCAGTCGCAAATGATCTAGACACTGGTTTTTCTCCTCAGCCGACAGGCAGCAAATCAGCAAACGACCGGTACCCGGGCGCAATTTCAATTCCGTGCCGCCGCCAAGCACGTCCATCAGCTGCGCTAAAACGAGACGCATTTGTTGAATCGAGGCCGAAATTTCGATCGCCTGTTTACCTGATTGGCAATATTGATGGACTTTCTTTTCACTTCCCTCAAATGCTGAGGCGCTTTCTTGCCCTGAAATCGATTTGGCACTCATAGCCTTGAGCGGCTTAACCAGCTCGTCGGCCACAACCTTATGCCCTGAGAGTTGCACCAGCATGCTGGCCCCTGAGTCCTTTGACCCGCTAATTGCCAAGGAGGTAATCGGTATGTCCGACTGCATAAAAACGGCTGCTTGATCGAGCAATTCCAGAACCGATGCGGCCGAAAATTCCAGACTGTGAGTCCACTCCGGTCTTGCATAAAGGCGAAAATGGGCTGACATAGGAATGCCGAAATACATGCATCCACCCACCAAGATCTTAGTAGTATCGTATCCGGTGACATTCTTTACGACCTTGCCGCCCGTATTGATTGTTTTTCCATCGGTCAAAACAGCCTGAATTCCCATGACCAGATCACGCGGTCCGCCGAATGAATGCTCCCAGATGCCGCCGTCACCGCTGTTTATCACATCAAATAAAGTAGTTTGAGGGGGCGCCGAAAATGGAAGAAACTGCTTGTGCTCTCTTGTAATTTCCATCACTTCGCCAACGGTCATGCCCAGAGAAAGTGAGATTACTTGATCCGATGTCGAATATTCGATGATCTCTTTATGATTGGCCAGTGTGACAAAAACAATCTCCCTGTCACCGCCATCGAACTGGGGCGGAAGCTCACGGGCAGCACCGGGAAGCAGATATACCGAGTCGCCTTTTTTCTGTAAAAGGGAAGCCAACTCGGCCGGCGACTTGATTTCCACGCCTGTCTGCCGCTTCTTTGACATTGTGATATTTGCTTCCAATGTAGCCGACCGAGAGAAATTTAGAGAATTGTATATTCTATCTGCTATCGTCTTCTTGGCCATGAACAATTAGGAAAGCATGACGAAGAGCGGCAAATCCCTGGTCCTAATTTCCGGCTATTACGGCTTCGGAAACCTCGGCGACGAGGCTATCCTTGAATCGATCATCGCCAGTCTGGAAACACAAGTCGCAAAAGAAAAGATTGTTGTCCTATCCAACAATCCAGATATTCACCGAAAGACATATGGCGTACAGGCGGTCGATCGCTGGAAATTAAGTTCTTTAGTTGAACTTCTGCCTAAGACCAAACTGTTCATCTCGGGCGGCGGCGGCTTGTTTCAAGACACCAATTCTCCCGGATCCACCATTTATTACGGCGGTCAGATCGCCCTGGCGCGCGCTTTCGGAGCCCACCCGTTCATTTTTGCCCAGGGACTCGGACCCCTTCATTCCCAGACTGCCAAGGTAGCAACACGGCTGGCGGCCCAGCTTTCACAAGACATTACCGTGCGGGATAAAACCTCTCTGGAGATGCTTCAGGGGTGGAAAGTAAAAGCCGAGTTGACGGCAGATCCGGTCTGGACGCTGGCTGAAACACAGATTCCTGAAAGCGTGCGCGAAAAGATTGCCGCGATAAAGGAAGAGAGCCCATTTGTGGTCGGGCTTTCATTGCGCAACAGCCACAATTTCTCTGAGTCAAAGCGAGAGCTTTTGCTTTCCACTCTTTTGAAAACGCTCCCGGCCAGTGCTTGCCTGGTACTTTTGCCCCTGCAAAAGGAGCAAGACCTGCCTCAACTGGAGCCTTTCATGGAGGCCTGGCATAAAGCAGGAAGAAAGGCTCTCATGCTCGATACCACGCCTCTTGATCGTCCCAGCCAGTGGCTGAGCCTGATGCGTCAATTCGACCTGGTCGTTGCCATGAGACTGCATGCCTTGATATTTGCGCTCAAGGAGGGTGTGCCTGTCATCGGTCTGACTTATGACGCCAAAGTCGAGCATGTGCTTCGCCAATTTGGGCAGCCAATCTTAATTTTGCCCAAGGAGGACCAGGTAAATGGGCTGGAGCAAAAATGGCTCGATGCCGCATCGGCTGGTCTTCAAGACCTTGAGAAGTTGCGCTTACTGGCCAAGGAAAATGCCGAAACGGCAAAAAAATTGGCTTGCAGGAACTTCCAGCTAGTAGCTAAAATTTTAGACATCAAGAAATGACCGTGATCAGTTGAGCCGCTTTCCAAAGCCTCTGTGAATTTGCACCAAATTTCGATTTAATGGTCTAAATAAGATGGCACCGTCCGTAATGTCAACATTGTCAGCAACCTACAGATCACGGCACAAAGTTCTCGGTTATCCGGTCGATGTGGTCGACGAAGAGAACGCAATCAAAGTCGTTCAGTCCGCCTGGCAGAACGAGAAGGGTATTCATGTCGTCACATTGAATGCCGAAATGGTCGTGCAGGCTCAAGAAAACCAGGAGCTGGACCGGATTATTCGTCATGCGCATCTGATCATCCCGGACGGCGCCGGCGTTGTCTGGGCGCTCAAACTGGCTGGACAGCAATCAAGTCGGCTGCCCGGCATCGAGCTTGCTCAAAAGACTCTGGAAATCGCCTGCCGCGAAGGTCGCCGGGTGGCACTGATAGGCGGCAAACCGGAAGTGATGTCGGCATTGAAAGAACTCCTGCCCAAGCTCTATCCAGGCATCAAGATCGTCGGCGCTCAGGACGGTTATTTCAATAAAGACCAGGAAGACGAGATTGTCGACGAATTGATGACGCACGAGCCCGAGCTGATTCTTATTGCTTTAGGGGTGCCCAAACAAGAATATTTCATCGACAGATGGCATAATTCCTTTCCCAAGGCGGTCATGATCGGTGTGGGCGGCAGTTTTGACGTCTGGACCGGGACCGTGAAGCGCGCCCCTCAAGTCTTTCGCAAGTGTCATTTGGAGTGGTTCTACAGATTGATTTCCGAACCATGGCGCGCCAAACGGATGATGTCATCCTTGCCGCGTTTCGGCTTTCAAGTCCTGGGCTCCACCTTGAAAGGCAAAGGCGCCAAAGAAAAGAGCTGATTTTCAGCCAGAATAAGGATCTCCTGAGATGCTATCCGGCCTGAAGCCAAGTCAATCTGAGGTTGCCGACATCTCTTTGCGGCAGCTCGCCCACGTGGGCGATGCCGTTTTTCACTTGTTTGTACGTGAGAAAGAAGTTTTGCGGGCAAACTCTGCCAGGGAAATGCACAAACGCACGGCCTTAATCGTTTCCTACAAAGGTCAGGCCAAGGCACTTCACAAGCTGACCGGAGCCCTTACGGACGTTGAGAAGGATCTGGTCAGGCGGGCTCGCAATATGAAGCCGGCCGCCTACCGCCGCTCCGAGCAGGCACTTTACCGCAAGGCAACGGCTTTTGAGGCCCTTTTGGGTTATCTCTATCTGACCGACATCAGTCGTTTGAACGCTTTGCTCAAATTGATGGATCAGCCACAGGTTGGCAAAAGCGGCGAGATAGACGAAAGCGACGAAGACCAATCGGGGCAAGACTGAGCCATTGTGCGCTGTCCGGAGCTGACTACTGAAAACGGTTGCCAGGGTTGGTTTTTCGGAATCAGCGCCATTTTTGGATGAAGCGGTCTTAAACCTTAAGGATAGGTTGTAATGCGACTTTGCCTGTCTTTCTAGTGTTAACGTAAGATTTAAGGCGCTCGGCGCCGTATTTACATGTAAACCTAAGTCTCACCGAGTCTCAGCTTTGAGCATTAAGACTGAAGACATCTACCGTTGCCTCACCGAACATTCCGCAGATGGTTATATTCTGACCGACCTGATGGGAGTGATCTCTTCCTGCAATCCGGCTGCTCAGAAATTTCTCGGGCGTGAGGAAAAGGAAATAGTCGGGCAAAAACTTTCGGCGTTCTTTGACGAAGCATCGCTGAAAGACAAAGAGCCCAGCGCGGTAGGAGCAGGTCACTCGGTGGGAGGCGGCACCATTGCTGCTGGAAGCAATCCTCTAGCTGCCATCATGGCCGGTGCGCACTCAGAAAAAGAATCCCATTTGCATGAGCCGAACAACTGGAAATTCGCCACCGCATATGGCAAAAACGGCGTCGACATGTCCGTGCCGGCCAGCTACTTGCCGGTGGACGACAAGAGCGGCAAAGAAGTGGGTGGTCTGACCATTTTATACATCGTGCAAAGCCACACGGTGCAGCAGGCGCAAACTGAATTCGTCAGCACCGTCAGCCACGAACTAAGAACACCTCTGACTTCGATCAAAGGCTTTGCAGATACCATCCTGCGCGCCGGTGAACGACTGGATATCACGCAGCAGCGCCGTTACATCGGCATCATCAAAGATCAAGCCGACCGCCTGACCAGGCTGGTGGAAGATTTGCTTGCCGTTTCTCGATTGGAATCGAAAAAACTACAGCTGACGATTCGCGCCATAGATTTGCGCGAGGCTATCCAAAGAGTGACACGCAACCTTTCAGAAAAGGCTCGCAATCACAAGATTCACGATGTAATTCCAGCCGGTCTGCCGCCCGTTTGGGCCGATGCCGATCGTTTGGAACAGATTCTCACCAACTTAATAGACAATGCCATCAAGTATTCCCCGGCTGAGACAACTGTCACCGTAGTGGCCAGAGATGTGCCCGGGACGCCTGAGATGGTGGAATTTTCAGTTGCCGACCAGGGCGGCGGCATCCCGCAAGAACATTTGCCGGAGATATTCTCCAAGTTCTCACGCCTCGACAATCCTCTCACCAGGCAGACGGAAGGCACAGGTCTCGGTCTTTACATAACCAGATCGCTTGTGGTGGCATTGGGCGGACAGATAAAAGTTTCCAGCATCCCCGGTTGCACGACCTTCACTGTGCAGCTGCCGGCGGCGTCATTGGAAATGCAGGCAGCCAGAGGTCGTGACTGACATGCTCTTGCCGACGCCTATCATTCTCATTATTCACCAACCGCGCCAGGCGGCCGATTATGCATCGATTCTGGAAAAGACCGGCGCCAAAGTGCATGCCGTTACCTCGTTTGAAGAAGCAAACGAGCTTTTGTCGTTTATCCATCCTGACCTGATTTTGCTGGCAGCGCAGATGCCGGAAGGGGACGGAAGACTATATTGCCAGCAAATCCGGGCCACCGTCGTGCAACCACGGCCGGTGCTGGTTCTTTTGCATGGTTCATCCGATGTAAATGAAAGAATCAGCGCATTTAGATATGGAGCCGACGACGTGCTCGGCGATCCGATCGACAAAAACGAGCTGGCCATCCGTGTTCTTGCTCACTTGAGAAGAAGACAGGAAGAAATGTCCAACCCGCTCAGTCAATTGCCGGGGCCGAATTTGATCCGCCGCATGCTCGAACAATGCATGGTGTCGGACAAGCCCTGGTCGGCCATGTCTATCGATTTGAACAAAATCCGCGTTTATAACGAAACCTATGGAGACCTGGCCGGAGATCAATTGATCAAGGCTCTGGGAGCGGTTTTAACAGACGTTGCAGACGACGATGATTTTGTCGGGCACATTGAAGCCGATGACTTTTTCATGATTGTCAAACCGGACAATCCGGAAAGGAAAGCAGAAAAAATCTGCCAGCAATTCGACAGTATCAGCCGCCGCTTCTATCCCAAAGGCGACATCGAAAGAGGCTATTTGATCTCAACCGGCCGCGGCGGCATCAGAAGACGCATTCCGCTCATCTCCATCGCCATCGGCATCGTTTCCAGCACCAAGCGCCGTTATCAAAGCTATGTCGACGTGCTGACATCTGCTCGCGACTATAGATATTTGTCCAAACAATACTCCGGTTCCACCTGGGTAACAGACAGTATGCCTCAGCGTCAGCCCGATGAATCCTTCGGCAGGCAAGAGGACTTGGGCATGGCCAGCATTCAGGAAAAGCAGTCGCGTATCCTAGTTGTCGAGCCGGACGGACCGATGGCCCTTTTGCTGCAAGACTCTTTAACCCTGGAAGGATATGTGGTGCAAGTGACATCCTCTGCCGATGACGCGCTAGAATTGGCCCGCCACGATCATCCCGATTTGATTCTTTTAGAATCCAATTTGACCGACAGACAAATGGACGGCTGGTCTTTATGCAGAACACTGAAAGATGACGACGAGCTGAAAAGCATCTGGTTGGTCATGGCCACTTCGCATCCCGATCAGTCTTTGGCACTGGAAGCCGGTGCAGACCTGTATTTGCCCAAGCCATTCGACATGCCCAGCTTGATCAGCGAAATCTCAAGCTTACTGCGCTCCAGTTTAAAGATGCGCGGCTAAATAAATAGAACCACATCCAGTTAGCCAATCTGCTCTAAGATCCATTCCACAGCTTCGACAATTGAGCCGGCCTCATAGTCAGCTTCCACCGGATTTTGATACTCACCTTTGAGCACAGCTTCTCCATATCCTGTTTTCACAAGCACGCCCCGAGCACCACAATTGTGAGCAAGCTCGACGTCGGTTGCTTTATCGCCGACCACAAAAGCGCGTTTTGGATCGAATTCAGGATGTTCTTCAAGCGCCTGTTCAACCATGCCGACGGCCGGCTTGCGACATTGGCATTCAAAGCTGAATTCCTCCACATCGCCTTCAGGAAGATGCGGACAGTAGTAAACATCATCTAGAAACGCACCTTCGTTTTTCAGCAGCATAAGCAAGCGCTCATTCAACGTGTGAATATGCGTCTCCGGATAATATCCGCGTGCGGCTCCTGATTGATTGGTGACAAGCACGGCGGCTACGCCCTTTTCATTGAGCTTCTTTACTGCCAGTCCGGCTCCCTTGATCAACTGCAAGTCGTCGACTTTGCGTATATATCCAATCTCTTCATTGAGAGTGCCATCGCGATCGAGAAAAACTACGGGCTTTCTGTTGTGAGACATGAGTGTGTCCTATCGATTCAACTTGTCCATTATTATCGCCAGTCGCCGGCAAGCGCCCGTCTTCCTGAATGCAAATGGTGCAAATGATGGAAATGCCCGAAATATTACTATTTGCTACAGTCAATAGGAGATACCGCAAAGCCACAGCAATAGCGGGTTTTCCCCATTTCACCCAAAATCGAGTCTATCCCCATTGAGCGCTTGCTATGTTACGATTGGTTGCGTGCACAGTGGTCTAGCAGTCTAGCAAAAGTCGGTCGGATGAGAATACACGACGAAAACGCCTCCTTCAGGTTTAATCAGAAGGGTCTTCGCAAATTCCTTGGCGATTTGGAATGCGAAATTATGGAACTGGTCTGGGATAAAGCCGACCCGACAATAACCGTCCGCGACGTCTTCAATATTTTGCGTCTCAAGCGCGATATTGCATACACGACGGTGATGACCACTATGGTCCGCTTGGCGGAAAAAGGTCTTCTCAAAATAGTCGACAAATCAGGGCTGGCCAATCTTTATTCACCGGTTGAAGGGCGCGAGCAATTTATTCGCAATTCAGTCAACTGGGTTTTGGATATTTTCTTCGAGGAGTTTCCCGAAGAATCAGCGACCTATTTAGCAGAGGCTACGCGCCGCCGCTTCGAGAAGAAGCCGACCAAGAAGCGCTAAAAACAGCCTTGCCGTAAGAATTCAAACAGTATAGAAAGCTCAGCAGCCCTAGCCGCTGAGCTTTTTGTTCGGGCCTTATGGATTCACATGCAATCCGATTAGGACTGCTCTAAAGCCGATTGAGCAATTATTTATGCAAAAGAAAAGCGGGATGCAATGCATCCCGCCCCTCGATTTTCTGACTACCCTCTGACTTATTGGCTATCCGGAATGGGAGCGCCTTCAGGCAGTGTGGGTGAAGTCTTTTGTCTTCTTTCCGATCTTCCGGAGGTGTAGTGACGTTCGTCAATAACCGTCGGTTCAACAGCAAACATGTTGACGTCGCGCGGTCCTTCGACTCTACCCACTTCTTCAGGAAGCTTGAGTTGTCCAGGCGTTCCAGGAAGGATGACTTCCGGACGCACTGCCACTACCAGTTCGCTTTCGTTCTTGGTGAAGGCTTTGGAACGGTACAGAGCACCGAGCACAGGCACTTCGCCGATGAGCGGAGTCTTGGTGATTTGACGACCGGTGTTGGACGAAATCAAACCTGAAATAAACAGCTCTTGTCCCGGCTTCATCTCAACAATGGTTTGAGCCTTTCTTGTCGTGAAGGCAGGAATCGAACCCGTACCGCCAACGAATTGCAGAGCCAAACCAGGCTGGTTTGAAATCAAACGCTCTTCCGGTGCGACTTCCAAGTTGATGTTGCCGTTTTCCAGAAGAACCGGAATCATGTTCAAACGGATACCGAATGGTTCGAATGTAACCGAGAACTGCGATGTACCGGCTGTTGCAATTGACTGCAGAATCGGAATTTCACCACCGGCCAGGAAGGCAGCCCGCTCACCAGATATGGTCACAAGAGTTGGCTCTGTGAGAATTCTGGCTCTGCTCTGCGTAATGATCCCCTGGACGGTCGGGTTGATGCCGACGCGGGTCTTATTGTTAGTGGAGAAATTGCTGATCGCCTGGAACAGGTTACCCAAACCGTTGAAGGCTTGAGCAAAGCTGGTCGATCCCGGAGAACCGAGAAGAACGGCTTGCTGCAGAAGTGTCGGTACTTGGTTAAGGATACCCAGACCGATACCGCTGGTGTTGAAGTTGGTGAGCGGAGTGCCGGTGCCAGTATACGGATTTGCACTGTATACGGTTCCGGTATTGAAATTGACCGGGCTGACTGCGTAAGCAACTTGACTTGCACCCACCGTGCCGCCGACACCGGCTGGTCCGGTTACAGGGAAGCTGGTCTGGAGCAAAGTGGTGATACCAGGGTTAGATCCGATCTGGTTTTGATTGGATTGAGAATTACCACCGATACCAAACGCAAATGTATTGGTACTGAAGTTGAGACCGAGTTGGATAGCCAGAGCTCTTGCAGCTGTGGAGTTCATTTCCATGAACGAGCAGTGCAGAACAATGAGCGGCACCTTACGCACCTTGACGAAGCTTGTCACTCTTCCGCCATCACTTGTGATGTATTGAGCGCGGGAGATGTTGTTGTTCAAGTTGGCAAAGTAAGTGTACTTATCAACTGAACTCAATTGAGCCAGCTGACCAGTCTGTCCACCCTGGGCACCGCCGCCGGCGATACCTTGTTCTCCAATTCTCTGGTTGATCAAACGGCTGTTGGCCACCTGGATGACCATGCCTCTGTCATCCATGAAAGCGTTAGCTGCCATGAATGCTCTAATGATCGATTCCGGGTGGTCGACATCACCAAGAAGAAGGGTTCTGTCGCTGCCACCAACCGAGAAGGCCTTAACAACGATACGCGGATCGATTTCACGCAATGTTGCTTGCAACTGAGAGTAGTCACGGCTGACGCGCAGGTCGACGGCTACCGAATTGCCGGCATCATCCCAGAGAACCATGGTCGCTCCACCCGGGCTCTTGCCCAGCAAAACGATTTGGTTTTCGGCAACCACAACAGGTTCTGCAATCGAAGGATCGCTTATAGAGGTACGGACAATCTTGTTGCGGGATTTGAAAGTACGCGATTGAGAAACCTTCAAGTCAATGATATTGGTCGACTTGAACTCTTCCATGTCAATGGTGCCCGTCACCACAGGCGGTATCGGTGTGGCGACTACCGGAGCATCGGAGCCCTGAGCGATCAGAGTGTCCGGTGACATTTGCGACAGCACATTGGCTCCCTGTGCCTGAGGCGCCGGAGCGCTGCTCATTTCAAGGGTGGGAATCTCACTGGTTCTTTCTTCTTGCTGAGGAGCTTGAGCCTTGGGCTCGGACGGTACGCCCGCGACCAGGTCGGATGCTGCTTCTGTCGTAGTTTCAGCCGCAGCCGCCGGTGTCTCGGTGACTTGCGGATGTATGGTCAGTGCGGCGCCAGGAGCCGGAGCTGATGCTGATGCACTTTTGCCTTTAAGCAAGAAGAGCATTGCCTGTCCGTCAGCGCCTGCTGGTTGAGATTGGGCTTGCACCTGGACAACGGGTTTGGCTGCTTGTCTGGTTTTGACGGTGACCGTCTTAGCCTTTGCCGGTTGGGCTGCAACCGTCTTGGCATTGCCAGACATTTTCTGCCAAATGTTTCCCGATTCCGGAGCTGCCAGTCCCGGGAGCATTGGAGCTTGCGCTAGCGTGAGCGACACGCTAAGAGCAAAGCACAACTGGGGCTTCTTCATAACACTCTCCCTTTTTTTCTGCCTCAAATAACCTTGCATTGTTTATTTCTCTCCCGTGCCTAGTTGCTATCCGGAATCGGTGCGCCTTCAGGCAATGTCGGAGAGGTCTTTTGGTGACGCTCCGAACGACCGGTCGAGTAATGTCTTTCGTCGATGATTGTCGGTTCAACTTGGAACATGTTGATATCGCGAGGTCCTTCAACTCTTCCAATTTCTTCCGGCAGTTTCAGTTGTCCAGGTGTTCCCGGCAAGATAACTTCCGGTCTGATCGCTATTACCAGTTCGCTCTCGTTCTTGGAGAAAGATTTCGATCTGTAGAGCGCACCCAACACAGGGACTTCGCCGTATAACGGTGTTTTGGTTATATCGCGACCGTTGTTGCTGGACAACAGACCGGCGATATACAACTCTTGACCCGGCTTCATTTCAACAATCGTCTGGGTCTTTCTGGTCGTGAAACCAGGCACTTGGCTGAGAGTAACGCCAGGAATCGAGATACCCAAAGCTGGGTTGAGCAATCTCACTTCCGGTGAAACCTGCAAGTTTATTGAGCCGCTTTCCAGAAGCACTGGAATGCAGTTAAGTCTGACGCCGAACGGTTCGAACACAACGGATTGTTGCGCCGCACCGGCTGCAGCCAAGGATTGCAAGATCGGAATTTCGCCGCCTGCCAAGAACGATGCTCTTTCACCGGAGATGGCAACGAGCGTTGGTTCAGCAAGCAATCTTGATCTGGAGTGACCGATTACACCCTGGAATGTTGGGTTAACCGAAACTCTGGTTCTGTCTCCAACTGAGAAGTTGGAAATCGAAGTGAAGACGTTGTTCTGGTCAGCCGGTGTAAAGCTGGTGCCGCCCGGAACACCGAACAAGTTGGCTCCTTGAAGCAAACCAGTAGGAGTGAGCGGAATCGGTTGACCGAGAGCAGTTGTACTTGTGGGTGTAGCGGTGTTGGACGTAGCGAATACCACGCCTTGTTGTTGCCAACCATAGTTGATCGGAATTGGAGTGGCAGCAGCCCCAGATGCCAGCGGGTTGATGCCGGTGATGTTGGTTGTGTTGACATTCGGGTTGGTAGCCAGCACGTTGGAGCCGATGGCATTGTTGCCGCCGACCGCAAACGAGAACGTGTTGCCGGTTACGCCGATACCCAATTGCATCGCCAATTCTCTGGCTGCCGTCGAGTTCAATTCCATGAAGCTGACGTGCAGTGCGATAAGAGGAGTCTTGCGCACCTTAACCAAACTGGTCACTCTGCCGCCGTCAGAAGTTATGACTTGAGCGCGAGCGATATTGTTGTTCAAGTTGGGGAAGAAAACGTATTTGTCCACTGAGCTCAATTGAGCCAATGTCCCGGTCTGACCACCGGCGACGCCGCCGCCAGCAATACCTTGTTCACCGATTCTTTGTCCGATGATGCGGCTATTAGCAACTTGAATGTTCATGCCGCGGTCATCCATATATATGTTGGCCGCGCCGAACGCTCTAATAATTGATTCTGCATTGTCAACATCGCCCAGGAGAATGACCCGGTCGCTGCCGCCAACGGAGAATGCTTTAACGATGATACGAGGATCGACTTCTCTCAAAGTTGCTTGCAACTGGTTGTAGTCGCGGCTCACTCTTAAGTCGATGGCGGCGGAGTTGCCGGCGTCATCCCAGAGAACGAGCGTTGCGCCACCAGGAGCCTTGCCAAGCAGAACGATTTGATTTTCCGATACCACTACCGGTTCAGCAATCGAAGGATCGCTTATAGAGGTACGAACAATTTTGTTCTTCAACTTGAAAGTACGGGACTGCGAAACTTTGAGATCGAGAATGTTGGTTGACTTGAATTCTTCGAGATCTACGGTGCCAGTAACCACAGGTGGTATCGGCGTCACCTGCACATCACCTTGAGCGGCTACCGGACGGTCCGGTGCAAGCATCGTGAACAATGGCTTGGCGGCGACTGCCGGAGCTGCTGCTTGCGGCAATTCGTTAGTAGCGGCGTTGGCTGCCACCAGAGCCGGTGCACTGGTGTCACCGGCAGTGCTGACTACAGCTGCTGCATCCGGCGACACTTGAGGATGTATGGTGAGAGCAGCCGCCGGAGCTACGCTTCCGCCGACTTGCTTGTTTTTGCCCATCAAGAAAAGCATTGCTTGTCCGTCCGCATTGGCGGCCGGTTTTAGAGCGACATGCTCATTTTTGGTGGCGACTGCCGACACTTTATTAGTACGTGTCGCGACCTTCGCCTTTGCCGTCACACGCGCTGGTGCGTGTGCTGCTTTTTGTGCCGGTGCTTGCGTCGCCATCTTCTGCCAGATACTGGTAGAAGGCGCCGCCTGCGCCGATAGTAAACTCGCCTGCGCAAGCGCTACCGAAACGCTTAGTGCCAAGCTCAACTGGGGCTTCTTCATACATTCTCCCTCTTTCAAGTCCCGCTCCCTGTGCCGATTTTTTTCGGGAGCCGTCGTTGTTAGTAGCTAGTACTATACCTACTCGGCTAGAAGCTTAACACGAGGCGGGGGGGGTTGCACGAATCTTTTTTCATGGCGTTAAGGGCGATTTCCGGCCCAAAAAACTTCACTTTTAATTCCCCAATCAAACCAAGATGATAGCCGGGTTTTAGTCCATTTTAAGCGATGTAATTTGATGACATTGACAACCGTCTGTGGTGGCGCACCACAAAAATGTCAAGTTGAGTGAAACCCAGCCAGGATGGCAGTGATAGGCACCCGCGGTAGCACATGTAGGATGCACGTAAGTGTTTGCAAAATCTACGTAAGAACTGCCGGTTTTAACACCCCTTGGCATAGCACCAAAGCGATGACAGGCTGGCACATTCGAAGTGAGGGCGATATGCAGATTGCACTTGGTGATAACTACCTCACCAGCGATCAGCTAAATGTTATATACTCACGAGTGGCAGGGCGGTATATCCGGCGGCCTTTCCCAGTTACGCCGGTCAATTCGACAAAAAATATTGGACGCTCCTGTTGACTATTGAGCCTGCATGTCTTGCAGACCCGGTTTACCAATTCAGAGAGACACATAAGTGGTTGAGAACAGCAGCGAACAGGAAAAGGTCCTCGTTGTAGATGACGAGGCTTCGATTAGGCGGATCCTTGAAACCAGGCTGAAGCTGGCGGGCTACAACGTAGCCACGGCAGCTGACGGTCAAGAAGCACTGGAACAATTCAATAGTTTCCAACCAGATCTCGTGATACTGGACGTGATGCTTCCCAAACTTGACGGCTACGAAGTTTGTCGCGAAATTCGCAAAACTTCGGACACGCCGATCATCATGCTCACTGCAGTTGCAGATGTTTCCAATAGAATACAAGGTTTGGAAATCGGCGCCGACGACTATGTGGTCAAGCCCTTCAGCCCCAGTGAATTGGAAGCGCGAATCAAAGCGGTGCTGAGACGCACCGTCGAACGTCATCAGGACACGAGCCAATCGAAGAGCTCGAATGTGATCACGATCGGCAATTTGAAAATTGATTTAAACAAGCGTCAAGTGACAAGAAAGAACGAGCGCATCCGCTTGACGGGCATGGAATTCAGCCTTCTTGAATTATTGGTCACCAATTCCGGCAAACCCTATTCGAGAAGCGAAATCCTTCAACAAGTGTGGGCATATCCGCCCGACCACAGAATCGACACCAGAGTAGTCGACGTTCACATCAGTCGCCTGCGCTCAAAACTGGAAGAAGATTCTTCCAATCCGGACTTGATCCTCACCGCGCGCGGTATCGGATACATGTTCCAGAAGATCAATTAAATTCGACAGATAACCATTTGAATCGGTCGATTTATCAAGTCCTAAAAGAGCCGCCCACTATAAAGAGGGCGGCTCTTAAATTTAGTTTTGGAAATTTCGGCCGGCTCATTTGCCGGCCCGGCAATTTTATGTGCCGCTGTCCCACGAACTCATGTACTTAGTCATTTCAGGCGTCAATTTGTCGATTGAAATTCCCAGCGAATTCAATTTCAAGGTGGCGATTTCTTGATCGACTGCAGCCGGTAGAGTGTGAACCTTCGCTTCCAATTTGCCTTTGTTCTTGACTAGATATTCAAGGGCCAATGCCTGGTTGGCGAAGCTCATGTCCATAACGCTGGCCGGATGGCCTTCGGCGCAAGAGAGATTCACCAGTCGTCCTTCGGCCAGTACATAAATATGATTGCCGTTCTTCAAAACGAACTCATCCATATATCCGCGCACCGGACGCTTCGACTTGGCTTGTTTTTCCAGTGCCACCAGATTCAGTTCTATATCGAAGTGGCCGGAATTGCATATAATCGCCCCGTCCTTCATGGTTTCGAAGTGCGGACCGTCGATGACATGGCGGTTGCCCGTCACCGTTATAAATAGATCTCCCAAGTGGGCTGCTTCTTTGATGGGCATGACCCGGAAGCCATCCATCACTGCTTCGATCGCCTTAATAGGATCTACTTCGGTGACGATTACATTGGCACCCAGACCCTTGGCTCTCATGGCGCAGCCTTTGCCGCACCATCCATATCCGAGCACGACTACATTTCTGCCGGCAATCAGTCGGTTGGTGGCGCGGATAATACCATCGAGGGTGGACTGACCCGTGCCGTAACGGTTGTCAAACATGTGCTTGGTCTGGGCATCGTTGACGGCGATGGCCGGGAATTTCAATTGCCCGTCTTTTTCCATTGCTCTCAAGCGAGTGATACCAGTGGTGGTTTCTTCTGTCGAACCGATCACTTCTTTGATCTGATCCGGACGCTCCTTAATGAGCGTGGCCACGAGGTCGGAGCCATCGTCGATGATGAATTGCGGTTTGTGGTCGAGGGCGATTTGGATATGCTTGTGATATGTAGGAATATCTTCCCCTTTGATGGCAAAGGTCGAAATTCCATATTCACCGACCAGCGCTGCAGCTACGTCGTCCTGGGTGGAAAGAGGATTGGAAGCGATCAAGACCGCATCGGCGCCGCCAGCTTGCAGGGTGAGCGCCAGATTGGCGGTTTCAGTAGTGATATGCGCGCAGCAGGAAATGCGCAGGCCTTTGAAAGGTTGTTCCTTTTTAAAGCGTTCACGGATCAATCTGAGCACGGGCATGTCACGTTCAGACCATTCGATTCGCTGTTTACCCTCAGCCTTCAAGTTGAGGTCTTTGACTTCACATGCTGGAACTGTTTGGTTAGCCACGGACATTTCACTCCTTTGCCTCTCAGACAGCAATATCCGGGAGGAGAACTCCTTTAGAAGAGGACCATACTACCACCTGAGATATCCTTTCCTTTAAAGAGTTGCCAAGTGTAAATCTTAATAATTTTGATCGAACCCCGAAATTATCTAAGGACGGGTTAATCCAGACATAAGATGTGGAAAGAAGAGAAAGTAAAGACCTCATTTTTCGAAACACAAGCGCAATATCATGGCAACCAGGCATAGCTTCAGAAAGATTCAGTCGATTTTGACCAGTGCTATGTCTGTGACCGTGGCCTTTGCCGTCACGGGCTTCTGCACGGCCGCCTCCGGAGCCACCATGCTGCATGGTCACCTGGAGGAAATGGCAATCAATCAGCCGTCGGCAGAAATCAGTGAGCAAAAGCTCAGCACTTCCTCTTTGCCGAATTCGCTGCCTTTCGCTTATGCGGGCACCTGGCGCTGTGAAACCACGGTGGTGGATTCCGGCGTTTCGACAATTTTGCCCGGGCAAAAGAGCGTTTCTGAAATTTCTTTCAAACATTCGCCGGACGGTCGCACCATTGCTTCCTTCAGCCAGCCCGGTTGGACTGAAGCGGAAGCCAGTCAGGTCAGCTTCAGCACAGACAAAGCGCGTGTGGACAGAACCAACTACTACTGGGCAGATGGAGTCCAGGGCGCCTGGGCGGCACGCTCCAGAGACGACTTTACGCGTGTCTCGGACACCCAAATGATATCCAAAAGCTATATCGATCAATATATCGACGGTCAATATGTAGGCAGATACCGGACCACTTCCGTGCTCACCCGCGTGTCCGATGCCGATGGCATGTGCAAAACGCTCAAGTAATCGCTAAAGCGATCCAAGATCGAATCAATAAATATCTGATCGCCTTATTTCACTGCTGCCGGTTCAGCATTTTTGCTGGCGGCGCGAAACTGAGCAAAAGATTCTCTGCCGCGGAAGATGGCAGAACGTCCCAGATCACGTTCAATTCTCAAAAGCTGATTGTATTTTGCAGTGCGCTCAGAACGACAGGGAGCGCCGGTTTTGATCTGTCCGGTGCAAGTTGCCACTGCCAGATCGGCGATGGTGGCATCTTCCGTTTCACCGGAGCGGTGGCTCATCATGCTGGTATAGCCATTCTCGCGGCCCAATTCAATTGCCTTCATCGTTTCGGTCAAGGTGCCGATTTGATTCGGCTTGATCAAGATTGCATTCGCGACACCAAGTTCGATACCACGAGATATACGAGCCGTATTGGTTACGAATAAGTCGTCGCCTACCAATTGCACCTTGTCGCCTAGCTTTTCGGTCATCAGCTTCCAGCTGTCCCAATCGTCTTCAGCAAGACCGTCTTCGATGCTGATAATCGGATATGCCTTGCAGAGTTTTTCGTAGAACGCCACCATTTGCTTCCCACTAAGTGACTTGTTTTCTGTAGCAAGACGATACTCACCCTTTTCAAAAAATTCAGTGGAGGCCGGATCCAGTGCAAGAGCAACTTGATCTCCCGGTTTCAAGCCGACCGCCAGAATAGCTTCAACTATCAATTCAAGCGCCGCTTCATTGGTCTTCAAGGACGGAGCAAATCCGCCTTCGTCACCAACCCCGGTGCTCAGTCCTTTTTTGTGCAGCACCGCTTTTAGTGCATGATAAACTTCCGAGCCCCAGCGCAGGGCTTCGGAGAAGCTGTCTGCACCAACCGGAGCAATCATGAACTCCTGAAAATCGACACCATCTTCCGCGTGTTTGCCACCATTGAGAATATTCATCATCGGTACGGGAAGAACTAAAGCCGATACACCCCCGACATAGCGAAAGAGCGGCATGCCGACTGCATTAGCAGCAGCCTTAGCAACGGCAAGACTGACACCAAGGGTGGCATTAGCTCCCAGGTTCGCTTTGTTGTCAGTACCATCAAGACGCTGCAATTCGAGGTCTATGCTGGTCTGGTCAAAAGCATTTGCACCGACGAGTGCTTTAGCTATCACTTCATTGACATTGTTGATAGCCTTCAGCACGCCTTTGCCGTGATAGCGCTTCGGATCTTTGTCGCGCAGCTCTACTGCTTCGAAGCTGCCGGTGGAAGCGCCGGAAGGAACCGCTGCGCGCCCTGCAGCACCATTCGCGAGCACGACGGTGACTTCGACTGTCGGGTATCCCCGAGAGTCCAAAATTTCCATCGCGGATATTTCCTCAATATGCGCCATCACTTGTTCTCCCTGCTCTCGCCGTTAATACTCGAACTACTACCAGATCACTAAGAGACTATTCTAGCGTCCGTATTTATCAGAATTTCTCTCTTTTTTAGTGCAGAAATTTTTTCATTTCTATCCTCAGAGAGATCAGGCCTTTAGTATAATCTTTGACACGGGGCATCCCGTCTTCCCTCTACGGAAGGCTCGATTCCCACTCACATTGTGGTCAGCAGATCATGGTATCACTCGATACCAACCTACTAGAAGCGGCGGTCATCCATGGGTCAGTACCAAGCTGGGGGATTCCAGGCAATCCAGGAATACTTCCAACAGAAGTTCTGTCGTTTTTGTGCACATCCATTTGCGTCTGAAGGAATCCAATTACTACGCGAGGAGCCCGGTGTATTGGTGGTGCGGGTCACGTGCCATACATGCAGCAAGCCGCTAGGTGTCGCGATTGTCGGCACAGCTCCGCGAAGCCAGAAAGAGCGTCCCAGAGTTCCGCACGATTGGACCAAAAAGGATATTGAAAAACTCCATAATTGTGCACCAATCAGCTATGACGACGTTCTCGATGCTCACGCCTTTATCGATCAACTGGGACCAGACTGGTCGAAATTGATACCACGGGCGGGGCGACAAACTCACTGAGGGAAAGACCTCGATACTAAAAGACTCCGTTCCACAAGAACGGAGTCTTTTTTTTCGCCATCCTATATACCTATATATAGGTTCACACTTGATACCAGATTAGAGCCTTCGTCATGCCGCATGGAAATCCGCAATCTATTGCCAGAATAGGCTTTCCGGATATAGGCATCGGGCAACTTCCTGAAAACAATGAGAGTAGTAGAAATGATCGCCACCACATTGCCACCAGTGATAAAGAATGACACGCCCTCATATATGGTGCTTAGCAAATCGAGTGACACTAACGATGGTGCCCAAGATCATATGTATGGTGTTCGGATTGCACAGAGTGGTGCCTTGTCGATTAGCGGTTCTTCGCCAGCTGCACCCGTCTGTGGGCATGTATACGGTCGAGATCCATTCCAAATCCTTTTGAGATCTCATCGAGATCTCAAAACGCTCCGGTACAAATAGAAACGCGCTACTGGCAGGTGAGGGCAGCCAGAGAATCGACGTTGAGAACTACATGTGAATGACACCATTATCGGTATCATTAAAGGATGACAAGCAGCCAGTCGGCAATAATTCTATCTTAAGCCTTCCTCCTTACTACCGGTCAATTAAGATGTCAGACTTTCATTGGTTAATCAGCTAACCTGTCGCATAATGTTTTAAATATACAGATTTGGCTTACGGTCATCATGGCATCCCTGCGTTCGACAATTTGGCCTGTTATAGCCATCAGCGCGCTGGCCACCATTGCCTGTCAATCAGCATGGAGCCAGGCATTGAAAGAAGAAAGCGCCACCTGCCCAGCCAATCTGCTGGTCGCTCAGGCGGCGCCGCCCAACACGCCCGCAGTCGATGAAAAGGACGAAGGCGTATTCGATGTCCCGGGCCAGCCGGATTTCGAGGACAATTTGCACGCTCTTAATTGCCGGATTCTTCTCAAAGAGATTGAGTTCGCCAAATTCAATATCCGTTTCAGAAAAGAGGGCAATGTCCAGGGTCGCTGGCGCGGTCTGCGCTATTTTGCCTCGCAAGAGACCAACTCGCTGATGACAGTGGCGGGTTTAACCGCACAGGTCGTTGTCAGAGAGGAATCTTTAGCACGCACCACAAGAAGCGTAGACAAAAAAACCGGTCAGGTTACAGCTCGGCCCGGTCAGACCAATCGATTGGTCCTGGAAAAATCAGCAGGCTGCCAGATGATTGGACAGCAGATTGCCTCTCTTGGTTCAGCCGTTGAGCTGGGAATCAATATTTATCACGCAAGACAAGCAAGAACAAATGGCTATGACCGAGAAACTGCGCTAAAGAAAGCAGCGGCCATGAGGCTTGAATTGAAAAAAATGCTGGCTGAGCGCGAACAATTAGTGGAAAGCGCAATGATGATGCCCACTCAAAGGGATGTCCTCAAATTGGAAGGCGAAGTATTGAAAGACATTTGCAATCTTACTTTTGATGAATACCGCAAAGTCCATATCGGCAACGCCAGATTTAGAACCTTTCAAAACACTCTATTTTGCGGCGATTTTTCGAGATCTACTGTGGGCTGGGTGGGCAATCTTCTGGGGCTTTTAGGGCAGGTCAAAGGAAACCCAAGATTTGGCGGTCCCAACGGCGTCTGCACCACCACCTCGGGAGCCATAATTGCGGCCAACCCCATTGTCTCGCGCGGGCTGGGGATTCTGAATGGCCTTTATACACGCAATAAACTAAATCGCAAATTCGGCGACACTGAAAAACAAGATCTGGACGACTTTGAGCAGGATACCAATCAACTCAAGGCCGCCCTTCTAAAGCACAGACAAATCGGCAATCTTCCTTTGACTGCCTGTGAAAGCCGACTGGCCATCTATCAGACAGAAGACCGCAGCAGAGGAATACAGGAAGACCTGGCCGTGCAAGAAGTGAGAGCCGGACAGAGAACCGCCACCCAAAACGTCGTATCGGCACAGATAGTCGGCGACACAAAAATGGCCAATGGCATCACACAAGCAATCGCCGGATACCGCTATCCATTCAATCAGCGCGCCAACTTTCCTCTGGTTGTGGACGGACAAATTGCCTACCTGGCTGGCTCAACATACGGCTCGCTGGACAATGTTCGCATCCAGGTTCAAGCCGAGCGCAGAAGAACACAGCTGAAAAAACGCAGGCTGCTGCCCAATCAGGTCTATCAAGACCGCATGAAAGCGCTTGACGATTTGGAAAGGGCAGTCAGGCAACCCTAGCATTATTTGATGGAAGGAAAAACAATTGAAAATGCGGTGCCCGCACCAAGCTGGCTTTCCACCTGTATGGTGGCCCGGTGAGCGCCGGCGATCGCTTTGACAATGGCCAACCCCAGACCAGTGCCGCCCGATGCACGGGATCTCGATTTATCAACGCGAAAGAAGCGATCGAAAAGGCGAGGCAAATGCTCTGCCGCAATGCCAATACCGGTGTCACGTATTTCCATGCGCACGTGTTTTTCGCTCTTCGACAAAACAATGGACACGGCACCACCACTATCCGTATAGCGCAAGGCATTCTCCAGCAAGTTAGCCAGGAGCCTTAGCAGTGACTCCTTGTTGCCTCTAATTTGCAATCCTTCGATTTCCTGGAACTTCAAATCCACGTTTTTCTCCAGATAGCGTTCTTTAACTTGTTCGACTACTTCCTTGACCAGAGCACCTGCATCAAGGGGAGCCTTGCTAATAGTCGGCAAGGGCGCCTCCACTTCCGACAAAAGCAAGAGATCGCTGATTACCTTGTCCAGCCTCTCGATCGCTTTTTCCGAAACCTGTATTTCTTCAGCTTCGATGCCCAGCCTCTCCAGCCTGACGCCTAGTGCCTCCATTCTTGCCTGCAAAATCGATATGGGCGTATTCAATTCATGGCTGGCGTCAGCCACAAACGAACGAAGAATATTAATGCTGTCTTGCACCGGGCGAGTGACAAAGGAAGAGACATAATAGCTGATCAAAGAGAGCAAAAGAATGAAAACTATGCCCAGCAAAACCGCTTGATACCGCAATTGACGGGTGGCATTGTCTCTTTCTTTAGTGGACATTTGCAGTTGAACATAGCCGTATGTACGTCCGTCTTTTATG
Source organism: uncultured Candidatus Obscuribacterales bacterium (assembly GCA_964531315.1). Lineage (GTDB taxonomy): Bacteria > Cyanobacteriota > Vampirovibrionia > Obscuribacterales > Obscuribacteraceae > QKMZ01. The sequence continues at coordinate 26,246 of CAZHEZ010000091.1, forward strand.
AGAGGAGTGCGCAATACGCGGACGGAAAGACCCGCGGCATGAGCCTCATTCTCCTCGGCAAGAAAAGTCTCTATGCCCGGTGGTCCGTAGTGCTCGAGCATGCGACCTTTTTCATCAAACAACTGAATGGTGGCCAGCGATCGAGGCGGCTCCGTCTGCACTGTTCTTATCCAGTCTCTAAAGGTGGGCACACCATCCTGAATGTCGATGGCATGACCAATTTCAGAGGCAATCAAACGCAATTCCGAATCAAGCGAGGCGCTCAAGCCCGACTCGAAGACCAATAGTCCTACTACGGCCAGGACCACATAAAGAGCCACCGACAGCACGGTAAACATAATGGTTATGCGCAGTCTGAGATCTTCAAACATTATTTGCTCGTGATCTTGTAGCCGATGCCGTAGACATTGGTAATTAGTGAATCTTTGCCGGCCGTGTCGATTTTCTTTCTCAATGTCTTGATATTGCTGCGCACGGTTTCGGCCGTCACTAAGCTGTCGGTGCCCCAAATCTGATCGATGAGCGTATCGACGCTGACCACCCGATTTTCATTGCGCATCAAATACTCCAGAAGCATAAACTCTTTCGGTAAAAGATGCACTTCCTCGCTGTTTTTAAAGACAGCATAAGCATTGCGGTCCAGGACCAGATCACCGGCGCGAAATTCTGCAATCGGTGTGCCCTGTCTTCTCAAAATCGCTCTTACCCGGGCAGAAAGTTCGCGCAGTTGAAAGGGCTTGGTCAAATAATCGTCTGCGCCTGCATTCAGTCCCGACTCTTTCGCCTCCAGAGACTTTCTGGCAGTGAGCATGATGATCGGCAAGGTGCCTCCCGATTTTCCATATCGCGAACAAACCTCGAGTCCGTCCAGCCCCGGTAAGGTCAGATCCAGGATGAGAAGATCGTAGAGCCGCTCTTTAAGCAAAGATAAAGCATTATTTCCGTCAGAAGCTGATTCGACCAGATGAAAGTCCTCCTCCTCCAGCCACTTCTTAACGACATCAACCAGTTCTGACTCGTCCTCGACAAAGAGAATCTTGGCCATGCGGCACTCCTATTCGCCACCCGTGGCAGCGCGACCACCAATTGCTGTGCGTATTTCCTCTTCCGAAGCCGGACGGACAGTCACCTTGCTTGCCGGCTTCAATTCTTCACTCGCCGTCAGCGCCACTGTCTCTCCTTCTTTCAAGTCTCCTGCGATCTGAACATAGCCATCAATAGTCTGCCCCGGCGTCACGCTCACCCTGTGAACGAAGCCATCTTTTATCACTACTACAAAAGTTTTCTCCAGTGTGCTTAAGACAGAGGAAACAGGAACAACCAGTGCCTTCTCAGGATAATTGAATTGCCATTGTACCGTCGCATACATGCCCGGTTCCAGCTCGCCCTTATCGTTTTTCACATCCAACTCGACTGGCATTGTCCGTGTATGCGTATCCAGAGAATGGCCGATGCGGCTGACGATGCCTGAAAAATGTTTTCCCAGATAAGCCGGCACGCTAAAGTCGAGCTTATCACCCTGGCAAATTTGGGCTGTGATCACTTCCGGAATTGAAACTACAAGCCGCAATCGCTTCGGCTCAATCAAGCGCAATAAGGGGTGCTCTTCTTCATTGCGCGAGGAGCTTTCCATTCCGGCCATATCGCCTTCATGCACCCAGCGCTCGGTAATGACGCCGTCGAATGGAGCCTTGATGAGCAGGTACTCCCGGGTTTCTTCCAGCGATTCCAGCCCGTGCTCAGCCACTCTGGCTGCTTCCATTTTGGCGTTGATCTCTTCTTTAGCGGCCAGTTCTTTCGACTCGGCCGCTTCCAACCGGGCAGCATCGCCCTCGACAGTTTTTTGGGCGATATCCACCTCATTCAAGGCGATTGCCCCCGGCGTCAGCGCTGCCTTTTTCAAACGCAGAAGAGTGAGCTTGTCGGAGTCCAGTTTGGCCTTGACCTCAACCCGATTGGCATTGGCCGACTCGTAATTGGACCGGGCCTCAGCCTGAGCTGCTTTCGCTTCGGCAATGTGGGAGCGCGCTTCGTCGCATTTTGCATCGAGCTCAGGGGCCGACAGCTTGATCATTATCTGTCCCGCTTTTACTTTAGACCCTCTGTCCACGCCAATCCATGAGACAAATCCTTTCACTTTGGAATGAACTTTGACGTCTCGAAAAGGCAGCAATTCGGCAGGCAGTTCAAAGTCTTTATGCAGTTTTTTCGATTTCACCCTGAACACAGGCACAGTCAAATCTTCGCTTTCTGTAGCCGCACGTTTCTTCTCATGGTCGGTAAAAATACTGCAACCGCTTACAGACAATGCCAGATAGAAAACGACAAGGGCATGAAAAAAATATCGGGCAGTTCTTTTGCAAGTCATTTCTATCCGGCCTCGGTGTGTCCAAATTCAGTCATGATGCTT
>CAZHEZ010000092.1:0-28655 GCA_964531315.1 uncultured Candidatus Obscuribacterales bacterium
GGGCTACGAAGACTGGACGCATGCTCGCCATGTCACCCACTTGAACGGCTGCCGAAAGCACCGCATCAGCCTGCTCAAGGTGGAGTTGAATTCCGACACGCTGGTTCGCCTGCAATCCGAAGGCCATATCAAGAATGTGGTCGAGACGGGCAAGAGAATCTGGCAGGTCAACCCTTTCGAGGTTTTGAAAGCGGTCGGCAGCGCTGTCACTTTCAGCGTGCTGGCACCGACCGGCTACCCGGCTGTGTCGCTTGATGAATTCAAGCTTCCCGAGCCGCTGGTCGTCGAATTGAGGTCGGCGCGGTCTGACTGCCTGCAATCTCTCTTCGTCGAATTGCTGGTCAACCAGGCAGCTTACACGGAGCTTTTTGCCAGACATTCCGTGAACTTCGCCGAGTTCTTCAAGAAGCTGGCTGAGACAGTGCGGCGCCTTTCGAACGAGGAACTTGAAGTTTTGGTCGATTTGATTTAGCGGCGGTTCGGTCTGATTGGGGCGGAGATCACTTTGCCACCGCGAGGTGAATTGTGATCTCTGCCTTTATCGCTTTAAACTTCTACTACTAAGCAAGTTAGTAGAAATAATGCTGGTTTTCTCGTCGACTCAAACGGGTAAATCGGCAGATAACAAGACTCTGGTTTCCCATATCCGTCTTCTTGGAATGCCATGGCGAAAGTACTTTTGGCTGATGACGACTCTGCATTGATAGTCATGCTTTCTGCCTGGCTGAAGCATGAGAGCAATTATGTTGTGGAAACTGCCGCCGATGGGCAGGAAGCTCTCGATTTGTTGCTCACTTATTGCTATGACGTGGTCGTGCTTGATTGGGAGATGCCGAAAATTTCCGGAGTGGAAGTCTGCCGCCAGTTCCGCGCTCAGCGCCCTTATACTCCTGTATTGATGCTTACAGGCCGACGCACGGTTGATGATAAAGTGGAAGGTCTGGACGCCGGCGCAGATGACTATCTGACCAAACCATTCAGCCCGCAGGTGCTGTCTGCTCGCGTGCGTTCTCTGCTTCGACGCGCCTCTCATGATACTGAAGCCGCTATTGTTTCCGGACAGGTATTGCTTGATGTGGCAGGCAAAACAGCATCAGTAAACAATAAAGACTTGCAGCTGGCGCCCCGCGAGTTTGAATTGCTCGAATTTTTCGTCCGTCACCCGCGCGATTGTTTTTCGCCTGAGGCTCTTTTGAATCGTGTTTGGAGTGACTCTGAAGGCTTTTCTGTAGCAGCGGTTCGCATGTCGGTAAAACGCCTGCGCGCCAAGATTGAAGAAGCGGGTGGTGAATGCCCGCTCAAAACAGCAAGAGGAGTCGGATATAGCTGGGACGTTTGAGTTTCGTCTGCAGGCCGGACGTGTCTGTTTCTTCGCCAGAATAACCATTTTGTGAAACGCGGCCCGCAGCCGTTATTTTGCGTCAATATCATGCCTGCATAACCAGCCGCAAGGAGCTGACCAATGCAAGCAAACCAACTGGCGCCTGAAAGCTGCAATCCGTCAAGGGAGAGCGGCTTCCTCAATTTAAGCGACCCTTTTGAAAATTTGGTCCAGGAGCATCAACCCCAAACTATCTCATTTACCGCCCCTTCAACCTCAACATTCGAGAAATCGCCTGCAGAAAGATTGTTTCGACTGCTCAGAAATGGTTCCTTTGCTCTAGGAAAAGCTGAGATTGAAGCACTGTTTGCCATGTCGGTGCAATCGCTCGAGCCCACCGAAAACCAATCGTCTCTCACACGGCTTTGCATGGAAATCAGCATGATTAGCCATCGCGCCGGCGATCCCCTCAAAGTGATTTCGGTTTGGTTCGATGCCTCCACCCAAATGCTCAATCTGAGAACAGCTAAAGGGCAATGCGACCGTCTCTCACTGCGATATTTGACGGCGCTGCCGAGTTCACTCTAACCCGCGTTCGTTTCTACCTCAATCGAGATTGCAAAAATGCCAAACACTGCCTCCCCTGTCGAAAGAAATTCGTCCTCCGTCGCGCAGAAAGTCGAAGCTTCGCAGGGATTTGAAACCTTGAAGCAAACTGATAGCGACAAAGCAGTTGTCCGTATGCGCGATGAAGTCGGAACAGCAAACGCGGACAATCGTGCACTGATCGGCCGCTGTCAGAAAGCAGCGGCCGGGCGCTCTGAGTGGGACGTCCAGCTTGAAGACTCTGTCAGTGAGCTGGATAAAGATTCTCCTGCCTATAAATACGCCCACTCAGACAATGCGGCCAGAAACAATGTTCTTAAAACAGTGCTGAGCGATTGCCGCAGCTCCGACCTGACCAAACAGCGGTCGGCAGGCGAAAATCTCAAGCAAATTATGTTTTTGGAAGCACTTTCTGGACTGGCTGCTTGCGACGGCAAGACCGACAGTCGCTCTCAAATTGAGCGCTCTTATGCGATCAATCTGCTGGCCGGACAATCGCTCTGCGCCCAGCTTTCCGGCTCGGACAACCGGGCGGCAGCGGTTCTGTCCAGATTGGAGGAGAAGGGAGATCAGTCCATCCACAACACGATTGCCGCCGCCGTTAAAAACAAAATTGCCGAACGCGAATCTGTCACCGAGCTTGCCCGCGTGCAATTTGAACGTTTGCTTACCGGCACGGGCAAAGAAGCTGCGCAAGCCGTCGAAAATCTGGCCGCCCTGCACACCATGCAATTGGCAGAGGGCAATACAAAATTCACCGACCTTGATGCACCGTGCCGCGAAATTCTGGCGGAAAAAAACAGATTGGCCGATGCAGACAAAATTGAACTTGCCGACGCCAGACCGACGCCTGCCCGCCCGGGCAGAAATGCTTCCGGCACACTGGTTTTGCCAGGGCTGGATGCCGGTTCATTCAGCCAGTTTGCAGTCAAAGATGGCAAAGTTCTGGATCAAGCCGGACAGGCAATCGGCATGGTCGAAGACAATGGCGACGTGCAGATTGGCAATGAGCGGAAATTTAATATCGCCTCCCGTGACGGGGCTGCCTTTCACGGCACAGGCACGGACGGAAATCGTCTGGATCTGGTCGCTGACAGCTCCAGCAATGCATTGACTGCTGTCATGGCCAGCCAGGATGGCCGGGAAGTATTCACCATCACTGGTGGCAACATGTTCGATGCCAACGGCAAAATGATCGGCAGAGTTAACAGCAATGGTCAGATTGAAAGCAGTGAAAACGGGCAATTCCGCGGCTCTCAATCACTTAATGTCTTCCGCTCCGGATACAACGTTCTTGGCGAAGAGAATGGCAAGAGCCGCAATTTCGTCACGTCAGCGGCCGCCACCAACGGTTTTATGCTGATCAAAGATACGCAAACAGGCAAACATGTCCGCCACGAAGTGCAAATGGGAATGCTCATCGATAGCCGCTCTGGCCAGCAAGTCGGCTGGGTGAATCCACCACAAGAATCGGCGGACGGCAAACTTTTAGGCGGCAGCGTCGTCACTCTGGATAAGAGCGGCAATTATAGAGATACGGCGCTGTCAGCCTCTCTAGACACTGTCTTCAATCTCCAATTGACAGGTGTAAGTGGCGTTGAAGCATCCTCGATCGAAGGAATTGCCCAGGGTGACGATAAGTTTTTCAATGTCGGCGAAGCGAAGCGTCTGGAGATTGCTCTGAAACATCAGGCTGAAAACGCCATTCACCAGATTGACGACTCTGAAAAAGGCTTCATGGGCAGCTTCAATTTGAAGTGGGTGTCCGGTATGAATGCTGCCGAAAAAGGCGGCTTGGGCAAGACTGCCGCAGCCTCCGGACTTCACGTCAGCGATCTGGAAGAGGTGATGAAAGGTGATAGCGCTTCAATTGCAAACATGCAGGCGCTCAAACTGCGCCGCGACGATGCCCACGATGCGCTCTACGGCAAAAGCGACGCCAAAGAAGCGGCCCCTCCCACAGTCGAAATACCGCTTCTGACAAGCAAAGAAGATGTTGCCTCCGTGAACGGGCAATTGCGTATGGGACATCAAGTATTCACGATCAAAAACGGAGAGCTTTTTGAGAAGGGCAATGAAAATGCCGGCGTGCAGGGCAATTTGTTGCCCGGCTATAGAGTCGAGTTGGGCACCGCCGGCAACAAGAGTTTGGTTGATTTGTCAAAGCAAAATTATGTTCTCATGCAATTTACGAGCAGAAGCAATCAGAGAGAAGCTCAGCTAATCGGCATGGGACAGGGACATATGACCGGTGGTCTGGGCTATCAGGAAGGCGGACTGATAGACGTGCGCAGCCTTTCTCAAAATGCCAGAAGTTTCGAAAATCAAGCAAGAAAAGGCAATCAAGAGTATTTTGCCAATCGCCCATACGTGACAGGCGGCCTTGCCAATTGGGCGATGGGCGACCGCGAGGCATTGCTTAAGGAAATGGCCGGGCAAATCGACAGGAAAGTTTTGATGATGAATGGCTCTATGCAAGAGCTTTTTGTCAATGGATTCGATACTGAGAAGGTTTCAGCAAAGAAATTCGACAGCAGTGTTCAACTGGCTCAGTCCCTGATGCACACAATCGGTGCACAAAGCGCCGACACCCAAAATATGGCCAGACAGGGACAGCAGATTCAGGGGCAGGTCAATGAAGCCGTAGTAATGGCTGCCATCACGGTGGCAACCGCGGGTGTCGTCAATCCAGCCTTTGCCGCTATGGCCAAAGCCGGACATCTGGCCAAAGTGGGCGCATCGGGAGCGGTGGCTCTGGAGATTGGCGCATGCGCAGGCACCGGAGCAGTGATCTCGGCAAGTATGCGCGCGTCAGATAACAGCAGCACCTTCAACAACCTCAAGGCGGGAGCCATTGAGGGCGCCATGATGGGTTCAGGCGGGGCAGGCAGCAAATTGCTCGGCAAAATCGACGAAGCAAAAGCAGCACTGCAAGCCTTACGGCAGGGGCAAAAACTTTCACCGGCAGCCGCAAAGGCGTTAAACGGCATCGGCGGAAAAATACTCAACATAAGCGCCGTCGCCGCGCCCGCAGCTGCTCCGGAAGCGGCAGCCATGGTGGCTAAAGGTACCTATCATGTTGGCAATGCGGTCTTTCAATCAGCCGGATATTCTGCAGCTGCCTCAGTCAGAGAAGGCAAGTCACTCAGTGATGGAATGAACATCGACAAAATAGCGCTCTCTGCGGCAGCCAATCTTTTCGGACAATATGCAGGGCTGAAGGCTGATGGCTTTATGAACAGCAAGGCAGTACTTGGTAAGGAATTGCAAGCCGCTTTAGCACAAGCAGGTCAGAAAACCTTGGCCGGACAAATGGTGGCCAATGTCTTTGAAAGCATGACTTCATCAGGCACAGAGGCAATTCATATCGCCTTGCAAGAGCAAGAAAAACAAAACCCCCTGGCCGGCAAAGACTACCTGCGGGCTCTTTCGCAGAGTCTGGAAACAATGGCTATGTCCGGGCTGACATCGACTCTCCTTTCCGCTTCGTTAAAACCGGTAGATATGGGTTTGAAGAGCCTGATCGGGAATACAGAGCAGAACGTTCACACCACTCAAACGAAAGCGGTTCTTCAAGAGCAAAGAGATCACTATCTTTCCGGCTACGAAAGGAAATTTGCTCGTGCGATGAACAACAACGAAGTTGGCGTCATCGGCGTGATTGGAGACCGTGAGGGCGGGCATGCTGCTCAGGCAAAATATGTTGCCGATTTGCTCCCTCAAATGGCCGGTCAGAATCCTCCGCTCACTCATGTTGTGCTCGATCTGCCCGAGAATATGCAGGCAAGCGTCAGTCAGTTCATCAACGGAAAAGCTACAGCCGATGAGCTTTCCCGCTCGACCGGACTGGACGCCAATCATCCAATTTATCCTTTGCTGGTCTCGGCTCGCTCCGTCAATGCGGAAAACGGTCAGTCTGGCAAAGCCGCACTCAATCTTCTTCTTGTCGGGCAGGAGGGACAAGCGCACTGGCCAGGTTTCAACCCAAACCAGAGCAATGCCCATGCAGCGATGCGCAAAATCGTTGCCCTCGATGATGCAAACCAGCATTACAAGGCGCTTTTCATTGCCGGACCGGAAACGTTGAATGCGACAGTCAGAGAAATTGCTGACTGGAAAGCTTCCGCCGGAGTGACTGCAGAGAGCCTTGAGAAGACCTATTTCAAAGCCATCGACGCGCCGCGGGAATTTGAACTTGCCTATGCAGCCGATTTGAAGAAAGGACGCACTGCCAAGGACAGCCGCCCTGACGAGGTGCTGAAAGGTGGTTTCAACGTTGCCGATTCGCTCAATCGCAATGCTCTGGAAGTGCTGGCCGTTTCTCCCAAAGCGGCTATTGAAGATGTTCTTGCTTACCTTTCCAAGACAGACGCCGGTTTGGCCAAGCAAATTGTCAATGAGCGCCTGCGCACAGGCTCTGACATTCGCGGGCATGGTGTCAAAGGTGATCTGGCAGTGGCAAGCGCTAAAGATGGCTTAGAAGCGACAGATGTTGCTCTCGGACACCTGCGGCTGGCCTCGGAAGATTTTGGCCAGCTCAATTATCGAATGGCTGTTCATGAGCTTGTCGGGCATCGCGGTATGGATAACTGGATGGAAAACGATGGCGGACGCAAATCCGTCTTGGATGTAATTAGAGCTGACTACAATGACCGTTTCAAAGGTGTATTGACGGACAAGTCGTTGCTTTTCGACTATCACCGCGCGCCTCAAGAAATCGCTGCTGAGACAATCGCCTCTACTGCTGTCTACAAACGTCTCTTCGACAATGTGAAAAGCTTGGAAGCGGCAGGGCAAAAGGTTCCTCAAGAGACCAAAAAAGCCATGCAAAAGCTGGAGCAGTATGTGGCCGTTTTGAATCTCGTCAGAAGCGATGTTCGTCCTCAAGATAAGGCACTCAGCGCACAATATGACAAGTACTACGAAATGATGGACGAGTACATTCGCCTTACCTTCGGCCATTAGGCCTGCAAGCTTGTAGCCGATATGCGACACTATACAGGCATTTTTGGATGTTGATTCCTGGGATTTTTGACGTTCCGAAACCATATCTATGAACCGAAGAGCGGACGCTAATAACAACTTCATTGCCGATTTGCTCAGCTCCCCGCTGTCGCGCAAGGGACTTTTCTACTTTGCCGTGCCGATGCTCACTTCCTTGATCATCATTGCCGGATTGAAAGTGACTATAGGCCTGGCTCAAGCGCAAACTGAGAAGGAGAACAAGTCGAAGCAGATCGTCTGGACTGCAAACATGCTGGGCACATCAGCAGTTTTGGTGGTGGGAAACTTTTACCTGGAGCGAGTGCTGAAGCGCGATCCATCTGGAACCAAATTTAACTCCGAGGTGCAAAAAACCCGCTTGCGCGTCACCGAACTGGAGAGTCTTGTGCCTGATTCAGGCCCGCAGAGGGAACTGGTCAGCGAGATTCACAGACAACTTGAAGAAGGGCTTTCCCTGATGATTGCGCCGGCTAGATCGGAACTCAGTCTTCCGGACATGATCATCAGAAAGCGCAAGATGGGTTCTCTGACAACGGAAATTCTCAACAACACAACCAAGCTTTGCAATTTCGAGGAAAGGCAGCAACGCAACCCGGCCATCAGCTCGGAATATTTCCGCATGTTGATCGACACTTTTCTCCTGCTGGGTTTTATCATCAACGTTGTGTTCGCGCTGCTCATGGCTGCTTTCGGGCGCGATGTCACAGCTCGTCTGAAAGTGCTGATGGAGAATTCTCGGCGAGTAGTGGCTCAAGAGGAGCTGAAACCTGTAGCCAAAAAGGATGACGAGATCGGGCAGCTCGATGATGTTTTGCGTGAATCTGCTCAGCTCTTGAGTGGCGCCCGAGCACAGGAAAAGGCGATCGTCGAGCACATGCGCTCGGTGTTCGAAGCCATGCCGCTGGCACTTCTAGTGGTGGCGGATGACGGAGTGATTGTTTCAATTAATTCCGCCGCGGAAAGTCATTTTGACGCCACTCCCGATAAATTGGTGGGCAGATCGGTAGTGAAACTTTTCAAACAGAGATCGGGAGAAGCGATTAAATTGTCGGAATTGTTGTCGGATCAGTCCGACCATATGTTGAAAATCTTCGGGCAAAAGGCAAGCGGAGGTACTTTTCCTGCCGAAGTGATTGTCACTGCGTATGACACTCAAGATCTCAAAGGACGGCTTTTCATCTGTGCTGACGTCAGCAAGGAGTATGAGATAGAAAAGCTAAAGCAGAGCTTCATTGCCATGGTCAGCCACGAACTGCGCAGCCCGCTTATGTCGGTAAATGTCTGTCTGGAAATGCTGGAAAGAGGCTTTCTGGGCGAATTGACGCAGGAAGGAACTAAAACAGTCAATACAGCATCACGCAGCGTTCTGCGCTTAATTGCACTGGTCAATGAAATTTTGGACGCCGAGCGCCTGGAGTCCGGCTCGATTTCCATTCTGGTCGAACCGCTCAATCTCGAAGATGTTTTCGTTCTTTCGGTCAGTTCCATCTCCGCTCTGGCTGACTCTAAGGGGATCAAGGTGGAAGCCGATGAGCCCGATGTCGAGATGATGGCGGACTCGGATCGCCTGGTGCAGGTGATAGTCAATTTCCTCTCCAATGCGATCAAATTTTCGCCGGAAGGTGGGACAGTAAAGCTGACCGCGGAAAAGATCGACAACATTGTGGAGATATCGGTTATTGACCAGGGACGAGGCATTCCGCCCGAGCATTTGGAATTGATTTTCGAACGTTTTCACCAGGTCGAACATGATGATGCCAAACTGAAAGGCGGCACCGGACTTGGATTGGCTATCTGCAGGGCGATCGTAGACGGACATCACGGCAAAATCGGCGTGGAAAGCAAGGTGGGTGAGGGCAGCCGATTCTGGTTCAAGCTGCCGATCAAGTCGCCATTCGACGATTGATTTGAAAAACCTGGCCACGGCTTAAAGCCGGTGTTGTTACTGATCTCGAGTTGCACTAAAAAAGATAGTAGAAAGGTCTGAAAAAGACAAAGCAGAGATACTGGCGCATGTTTGGAGATACCAAACAGACGTTTTCTCACTACCTTGTCCGGGTGTTTGTGCCGTGATGGCCGCACTCACAGACTTCTGTCTTTCGACATCGGTCCGCAAGTGCAACCATCCACCCTGGCTGTTTCTCCATCAGGCTTTCGTCCGGGATGAGAAACGGAACCCTTCGATCTTCATGGGCGGAACCACCGCCGGGAAGGTCTCTTCACCTGCCGCCAGAACCGGTTGTCCGATTTCGACGACGTTCTTGAGCATGTCGATTACCGACTGGTTGAAGCGCAGGTTTTTGATGCCGCGCGTCACCTTGCCGTTCTCGATCAAGAACGTGCCGTCACGAGTCATGCCCGTGAGCAGCTTGGTGTTGGGATCGACGTCACGCACATACCAGACGCGGGTCAAAAGAATGCCCCGCTCGGTCGATGCGATCATCTCCTCCAGAGACGAGTCACCGCCAGCCACGACGATGTTCATCGGGAATTCGCCTTCCGATGCCGTTGGCGCAGCACCATGACCGGTTGGGCTTCCACCCAGGTACTTCACGGCCCGGCGGCTCTTGACCGGAGTCTTGAGCTTGCCGTCTTTGACGATGGTCACGGCCTTGCGGTTCATGCCTTCGTCATCGAAAAGGAAGCCGGTCTGCAGGGGATGGTTGGCGTCATCACTGATGGTGATGTTCTTGCCCAACACATTCTTGCCGATTTTCCCCAGGAAGGACGATGTCTCGTACCAGTGCTCCGAACCGGTGAAGTCTTCGTAGAGGAAGCAGACCAAATCAAGAACCGCGGACGGCTCGAGAATGACGGTGTAGTCCCCCGGACGCACATAGACCGGATTGCGGCTCTTGCGAGCACGCGAAGCAGCGCCTTCTGCAAGCGCCACCGGGTCGACTGCATCGAGATTGCAGCCGAAGCCCTTTTGCCAGCCGGACGAAGAGGCCGAGAGCATCGTGATCGAGCACTCGACATTGGTCTGCTGGTCGAAGCGGAATAGCCCCGCGGAGTTGCCTACCGCGTAGCTATTCAGGTACGTGGCGAAGATGCCGGCCGCACTGAAACGCCCGCGCCGCGCCACGGCAACGATGGATTTCACACGGGCCAGCCTGTCGTCCGGTCCCAACGCAGCAATGCGCGGGTCGTAACGAGAGAACTTGGGCGTGACATCCTCCGTCAACGCACTCGGCTTGAGCACCTTCAGCGTGGTCGAATCATGCGGAAGCGCCGAGGCGATTTCGATCGCCTTGTCCACCGCCCGCTTGATTCCCTTCGTCGACGTGTTGTCCGTCGAGTAGAACGATGTGCGACCCTTGGCGTTGATAGTGATCGTCACCGTAGTGGTGGACGTATCGACGTGCTGGGTCATCTCGTTGTTGGCAAACCGCGAGGTCGCCTGTTCCTGCTCGAACACCGTCACCTGCATGTCACTCACACGGTCACCCGCGTGCGCGATAGCGAGGTCGATGATCTTTTTGCACTTTGCTTCAGTGATCATTTTGAACCTCCCCCGCAGTGCCGGCGATGATTGGCCAGCTTGGCATGGTGATGAGGAGCTGCCATCTTGCTGTGGGCGCCGCCTTTCGGCTTGTCCTCAGCAGGTTTGGCCACTCCGACTTTGGTGTTCTTGAACCGCGCCGGCGCCGCACCGTGACCGGTGCCGATCGCCTGACAGGGCTGACCCTTTGCACATGTGGGGATGCCCCAGAACACGTGCTCGGAAGGCCCGCAGATGGCGTCGCAGCTGTTCCAGAAGTTGGTGGTGATGCCCCAGTAGCTGGGGTTGCGCACCGGCTCCACGAGCTTGCCGTTCTTGATCAACCAGCCGATTTCCGTGCCGAACTGGAAGTTGTGGCGACGGTCGTCGATCGACCAGGAATAGTTGCTGTCGAGCAGAACGCCCTTCTTGGTATCGGCGATCAGGTCCTGAAGAGTGCCTGCATCACCGGGTTCCAATGAGACATTGGTCATGCGCACCAAGGGCGTGAAGCCGGGGCCCGTTGCCCGCATCATCCCACCCGAACGGTCGAGACCGAGTTCATGGGCGGTTTCACGCGAGGTCAGGTAACCGACAAAGAGGCCGTTCTTGACCAGTTCCACCCGCTGGCCCGGAACACCATCGTCGTCGTAGGCGAAGGTGCCGAGCGCGTTTTTAACGGTGGCGTCGGCCGTGAGGTTGACGATCTTGGAACCGTACTTCAGCGTGTTGAGATTGTCCGGAGTCAGGAAGCTGGCTCCAGCATAGTTCTCTTCCTCGCCGAAAACACGGTCCAACTCGGTCGGGTGACCGGTGGACTCATGAATCTGCAGCGCCAACTGAGAGGCGCCCAGAATCACGTCCGTGACCATCTCCGGACACTGCCGCGCCTTGGAGACCATGACGGACTCCTCGGCGACGCGCTGAGCGTTGCCCAGCAGGTCCCAACGCTGCACCATTTCCCAGCCGGCGCACTCATACTGTCCGCCGAAAGAGTTGGGCCAGGAGCGCACGAAGTGCTCGTCCTTGCCTGCCGTGGCGTCGATGCCGCAGCCGGAGGTGAGGAAGGTCTGGGTAATGTCGCTGCCCTCAGTGGAGACGAACAGCTTCTTCTCACGGGTGAAGGTGAGGATGCCCGAGGTCTGCGTCACGCCGCGCGTCTTGCGCATGAGCTTTTCAGCTTCCAGAAGCAGACTGACCTTGTCGTTGGTGGAGATCTTGAAGGGGTCGATGCTGAAAGGCGACTGCCAGACAGCCTGATGGGCGGCTTCCTTGGCCAGCTTGACGCGTCCGTTCAGGAGGCGAGAGCTGGCTTTGGCTGCCTCGACCGCCTTGGTGACGGCAAAGACAACGCCCTGCTGAGTGAGGTGACGGGCAGTGGCAAAGCCCCAGCCGCCCCGCACCATGACACGGATTCCGAGACCGATATTCTCGTTCTCTGCTGCATAGACCACAAACAGGTCACGAGTTTCGACAGTCTCGGAGACCGTCTTGATCAAACGCGCATCAGCGTAGCTGGCCCCGAGGCCCTTCGCTACGTCGAGCGCGTATAACGCCAGTTGTTTGTTCATATAGTGCTCCCGTGCGCATATTCGCGCGGTTTGCCAGGACTACCGGTGCCGCTGTGGCTGCCGGTATTCCTGGACTATGAGAGATGAGAGGTGTATGGTGCCGATGGACGAGTACGGGCTCGCCTAGCATCACACCTGACTAACGGAGTAAAGGTGACTCCAGGGAAAGCACGCTTTGCCCTGACGTCACCTGCTCCGCAATGCTGAATCAGATGGACGGCCCGATGGTTCAGGAAGCGCACTGCAACACGGGATACCCGTAGTCGAGCTTCTTTCCTGCCTGTCGAGCTTCGTCGGCTTTCCCTCGCATCTCATGCACGAAGCAGTCGAATCGAGACGAAAGTCGGTGTTGGTCCTTGTCTTTTGCAACTTCTGCCGGCACGAGCACGCCGCCCTTGAGGGCAAGCACGACGAACTCTTTCGGCAGGCCTACATAAGCACCAGCGGCGAGCAGCGGGGGATTGCCCGCGCCACCACCACTGATGCCCACCACAGGCAATCCGGCTTGAGTCAATGCCTTCACGAACGGAACACCGCTATTCACGGGTCCGATCAATCCGCCATCCACAAGCGCCAATTCGAAGTCTTTGTAGACTACCTCGAGCAAACGACTCGGATCACCGTCCCACTGATCGCTCATTGGGGTGGCGTCCTTGCCGGCGAGGATTCCTGTCAGCCGCTCGGCATCCACTTGGGTGGCGCCGATAATCCAGGTCACTTGGTGACCGCGGGCTTCGAGTTGCTGCCGCATGGGATCAGCGAAGCCCGCCATGTCTTCAATTAGGAGAATTTTCATATTGCTCTCCCTTTCTGTTACAGGGGGGCGTGAAGAAAGCATCGTCGGGCGGCCCTACTGCGTGTGGCCCGACGACTGACTCAAGCGCGGAATTGCGCTATGAGCTTTCCAGAATTAAGCAGGCAGGTCCGCAAGGGGCGACTGGAAAGGCTTGATGCCTTCCATGCCGCTTTCGGAATCGCCGACATAATCGAGGAACATCTGGTGAGCCGGATCGCCCGAGTAAGCACGCTGCTTGCGGCTGTAATCGGTCGGGTCGGTCTCCAGGCGAATCTCGACGCGCTGAGCGCGCGAGAATCTCTCAGTCAGGTAGGACGTGATCTGCTCGACCAGGGCCTGCCTGCTGTCGACCGGTTCGACGGCGCTGAACGACAGCGGCGATCCGGCCATGAAATCGAAGTCATTCGTGTGCGCCCAGATGCGCTCGGGCAATTGCTTGCCGTCGTACTCGCCAGGGGCGAAGTGGTCGCACATGATCCATTCGAAATTGTTGTACTGCTTGTCCGGGTCGATGAATCGCACCCGAGCGGTGCTGACGTCGGGAGCGCCGGATGCACCCACTACAGCCTCAACGACTGAGCGGATGAAAGCGGCAACCCGTGGATTCGAAGACCTGGAAGTGACCTCTTGCATGGTTGACTCCTTGCTTTGTGTCGAACCGAGCTGGAAGAAAAATTGCTCCCTGACGCGCGAAATTGCACGTGTTTGATGAGAGCGTTTAAATCCTGGGCACTCCAACGTTTTGCAGTCTCGATACTGAATACCTAAAAGCCGTAGCGAAGTTCATACCTGCGCTCCAATGAGCGAGAAAGAAGAACTTCGAAATGCCGATAGGTATTGAGTTCGGAGTGTTTTAACGAGAGAGAGTGGAGAAAGAGATGTAACTGCACCCTACTCCTACCCGATTGGGCATGCAACGACCGTTTTGGTGCTCATTAGCTGCGATTAAGCACTCTTTGTATAGCGAAACCTTGTCAACCCGCTCTGTGCAAGGCTCTATAGCTTGCCAAGCTCTGAAAGCCGTTGCCCTGCGTCACCTTGGAAGACTCTAAGCAAATGATTAATACTTGGCGCGGGCTCCGCTAATAATTAGCTGAGAGCCAAAGCTTAAGGCCTCTGTCTCCCCTCTCATAGCTATGAGAATTAGGGATCTGATTTCAAGAAGTGTAATTGCCATATGGGCTTAGTTATGTTTACCTGTCACTCTTTTTCATCCTGCAAGACTCCTCTCCACTAGAAAACATAAGCCCATAACTCTCCGATAAGCATTCAGTTGCGGCCTCAACGGCCCCGGAGTCAGTCCTGGTTTTCATGTTTTCGCCTTTGATCAACAACCTGAAGTTGTTGCCGATCGACTCTAAGAAATAGAAATCAGCCCCTCTTGCCGGCAGCCAGTTTCGCGTTTTCGAAACTGAGCAGCTGCCTGGATTTGGGGCGTCTTCGGAGAAAAATATATGAGTCTGTTCCAAAAACTCTTGCGGCGCAAAAGCGTTGAAGACCTCCAGAACGGAGGCGATGACGCCGAAGGCCCGAAGCTCAACAAAGTACTCACCGCCAGGGACGTCTTCAACCATGGTGTTGCAGCCATCATCGGCACCGGCATTTTCGTGCTCACCGGTGTCGCTGCCCATGATCACGCCGGCCCCGGCATCATCCTCTCCTTCCTGTTGGCGGGTTTTGCCTGTGCCTTCGTGAGCTTTGCTTACGCAGAACTGGCATCGATGATCCCCGTGTCAGGAAGCGCTTATACCTACACCTACGCCACGCTCGGCGAAATCTTCGCCTGGCTGATCGGCTGGGACTTGCTTCTGGAATACGCAGTTGGTGCCAGTGCCGTCGCGGTCGGCTGGAGTGCCTACCTGCAGAACGTCCTGAAAGCGCTGGGCATGCATTTGCCGGATGTTCTTGCCCATGCACCTGAAAGTGTCCCCTGGCAGTCGATTATCATCGCCGGCGGCGCAATTACGGTCGGTGTGGTCGGCCTGTTCAAGTCACGCGCTGCCATTACCGGAGCGGCCGGCGCCAAGACTTACATCATCGGTCTAGCGAGTGCAGCCGTAGCCGGTTTTGGCCTGGTCAATGCCTGGGCAGTGCTGACGCATCTCACCTCGGTCGACCTGCCGGCCATCTTGATCGTGCTTTTCATCAACTTCTTCTTGATCAAAGGCGTTTCGCACACCGCCAAAATGACGGCCGTTTTCGTCATGATCAAGCTGGCGGTGATCATCTTCTTCATCGGCGTCGGCATCTGGCATATCGACACCACCAACTATCACCCATTCCTGCCTTTCGGCTGGCATGGCGTGTTTACTGGTGCGGCGATTGTCTTCTTTGCCTATATCGGCTTTGACGCCGTGACTACGCTGGCCGAAGAGTGCAAAGACCCGCAGAAGGATGTACCTAAAGGCGTGATCGGCAGTCTGATCGTCTGCACGGTGCTCTACATTCTCGTTGCTGCCATCATGACCGGTGCCATGTCCTACCTGCTTCTGGGCGGGTCGGAAATCGCCGCTCCCATGGCTCGCGTCCTCGACCATTTGGGCTACTGGTGGGCCTCGCCATTCGTTTCGATTGGTGCCATCGCCGGTATCACGTCTGTATTGATCGTGCTTTTGTTTGGCCAGTCGCGCATCATGATGCGCATGGCCAAAGATGGGTTAATTTCGCCCATCTTCGGCAAGATCCACGATAAATATCGCACGCCTGTCTGGTCCATCGCCATCTGGGGAGTGCTGGTTGCACTCACCGCCGGGCTTCTTCCCATCAGCGAATTGGCTGAGCTGACCAATATCGGCACGCTGGCCGCCTTTATCCTGGTCTGCGTCGGTGTGATGATCCTGCGCGTCAAAGAGCCCAATCGTCCGCGCAAGTTCCGCTGTCCGGACATGCCCCTGGTCAAGCCTGCCGGCAATTTCGCCGTCAGCTGCCTGGTCAGAGTGTTCAGGCTGAAGCCGGAAACGGAAGCGCGCTTGCGTGCCGCCGTAGCCAGCCTGTCCTGGATGCTGATTCCCATTCTCGGTGCCGGCATGAGCCTGATCTTCATGTTCAGCCTGCCCGGAATCACCTGGATCCGGTTCTTCATCTGGATGGCTATCGGCATGGCCATCTACTTCTCGTACGGACGAGTGCACAGCAAGCTGAATAAGCCGCAGGAAAAGTAAGCCGAGCACATCGCTTTAGCATTTTGCTAAAGGCTCGGCTCTATCTTGTTGACGTGTTCAGCGCAGTCGGTGCGCGAGGCGCCCGGTGAATGGTTTTTGCCGTTCACCGGCGCGCCTGTGCGCGTAGTTAAAACAAAAACCGAGGAAGAAAAACATTGAGCAGATCCTTCAGACAGTCTCCCTTTTGCGGGATGACTACTGCAGAAAGCGAAAAGAAAGACAAGCAGCTTGCGCACAGGCGTGAGCGTCGCATTGTCCGTCAGATCCTCGACAGCGACCCGTTGCGTCCTGTTCTCCCGCATCGCCGTGAGGTGTCCAATGTGTGGAGTTTTGACAAGGACGGCAAACAGCGGTTGTCCACCGATTCGCCTTACTACCTGGAGATCATGAGGAAGTGAGGTTCTGGAGTGCAGAAGACGCGATTCTTCTGCACTCCAATTTTTTTTTGCGTGTAAAACTATATAAGATAATAAAGAGCGCTTTGATGTTGCCAGAATGCACCGCATATAGTGCCAATTCGATAGTCTGTTTTATGGCAATGGCCGATCGCGCACTGGCAGCGCGCGGTGGAAGATACCATTAGTTTCTACAAAGCCGGCAAACATAAGATCTCTTTTGTTTGCCTGGTGAATTCTCACACCAGTGACCTTGAGAGTCCTTAAATAACGAAGCTTAGCGAGACAAGCCCAGTCGACGTAATCGATTTTGGTATTGGAGAGATCCAAAGTCTCAATATTTCCTGCCTGCAAAGAATTCAGATTGGCCTGGGTGAGTCGTGTGTTTGCCAAAGATAGGCTGGTTAGATTCGGCTTAACGGCCAAGTGCTCCAGTCCAGCGTCGGGAAAGGCACAATTATTCAAAGCAACGCTGCACAGGTTTGGGATCTTGGACATGTCCGTCATTTCAAGATCACTGATTTTCGAATCCTTCAGGCCTAAATGCGCATAGCCTTTATTTGTGATCACAGTCAGAGCACTGTCGTCAAAACTCATAGAGCCAAGAGGGCGGTCTGCCTGCATTGCATATATCAGGACTCTGTCGTTGTCTTCTTTCAGCTCATGGACTGTCACAGCGTCGATGGCGCCGGGAAGATCAAGTACGAAAATAGCAGCAGTAACTGCAGCAAGAGCCACTAAAGTGAAAATGCCGCCTACCCAGAATTTATTGATTTTTGTCGGTGCCAGCGCTGCCAAGCTATTGGAAGACAGGGCTACTCTGACAGGCTCTTGTGGCTCTGCCATTCCTTTAGGGCAAGAGCAGAAATCTTTTTTGAAGAGCCATTGAGTCATGCTCTGTCTGCTTGTCGCTTTGGGCTTCAAGCAGCGCCGGCAAGTATTTATTCTCTTGCTTTTTGTGGTTGTTTGAGAGCTGGTTTGAGGCAAGTTGCAATGGCACTGCTCGCCCATGCCGAGCCATTGAGTGATCGAACCCCTTTTGCCTTTGGATTTGCCACAATCCGGGCAAATTATTTCCTCGTCTACCGCCATAACTGACCGCTAGTGCCTGGAAGGAATTTCTATGACTATAGCGTGGACGCCGACCGCAGACTGGAAAAATTATTTTCGGCGCTCGGGGATTTCAAAACTTTTTAAGAACTGGCGTTGCATGTTTTGAGCGTGAATCCCAGGAGACGCTCCGATGCTCCCAGTTACTTCCGAAACCTGCGTTAAGGTCAGCAATTTCGATTTCTCATTATTGACTGCAGCTGCTGCCTCTACCGTTAAGGAATCACAATACAGGCAAAAAGAGGTGACTCAATACAACCTCAATCCTGTGGAAGTAAGAACTAGTCATCCATTGATCATTGACTCGACTACAGCCTGCCGTGAATCGGTCTGTGATATGGATTCTGAGAGTTTGAGATTACGCGCTGAATTAAAGCGCTTGTTCCCTCAAGATGCGCAAATTCGCAAACTGCTTTTGCCGATTGTGAAAGGTGAAGCCGTTACCGAGCGCCAGAGATTGGAATTGGAAGCCTGTCTTAAATACCCGCATGTCCTCGACCTGCAAGAAGCTTTCGTCAAAAGAGAGCTTGGCGAGGAATTGACTGAATTCGAACAACTGCTTTTACGGAGGATGGATGGGGCGGTGGATTTTGAAGTCTCTAATCAAGATTGAAAACTTCTACCGCTTTATCTCCGTCATCAAAGATACCTGCAATGCGATCCTCAGAGCTTCCTGCTGGGGATCGCAAAGCTGAATGTGCTGCCTTTGCCCTCTTCCGATTCCAGCCAGATCTTGCCTTTGTGCGCTTCCACGAGCGCTTTGCAGATAGCCAGTCCCAATCCGAAGCCGCGCCGTTTTAGTTGCTTTGGCTGATTGAGCTGCTTGTAGCGCTGAAAAATAGCCTCCTGCTGTGCAGCCGCAATGCCGGGTCCATTGTCTATCACGCTGAATTCGGCGCCCTCTGCATTTGCCTTGCCTTTCACGGTTACAACTGATTCCGGCTGCGAATATTTGACGGCGTTGGAGACAAGATTGATGAGCACCTGGACAAGCCTGTCCTCGTCGGCGACCAAACCGCCGTCTCCAATCTCGGTGACGATTTTCACTTTCTGCGCTTTTGCCGCTTCCTGTGTAGCACCCAGAGTTTTTTCGATGATGCTTCTTGTCGTAGTGCCTTGCAGTTCAATTTCCATCTCACCTGATTCCAGCTTTTCTGCATCAAGCAAATCACTGACCAGTTTAATCAAATAATCGGCGTTGGAACGGGCGCGATCGACAGCCTTATAGCCCTGTTCGTCAAGTTTTCCAAAACGATCTTGCAAGAGCATAGAAAGAAGCATGTTGATGGAAGTCAAAGGTGTGCGCAGATCGTGGCTGACCATTTGCACGAAATCTTTGCGCAATTGCTCCAGTCTCTGCTTTTCAGTAACATCTTGAACATGCAGAAAGATGCGCCTTTCGCCCTCTTCCTCAAAATCATTGGCGAAGATTTCGCAAACGATATAGTCTTGCGATTTGACTTTGCCAGGTGTTCTTTTCAGGGCGGAATCAGCTTCGACGCTTTCCATTTCGGGGAAAAGAAACTTGATATTCTGTCCGGCCAGCTCACGAGGTGCGTAAGAAAAAATCTGCTCAATGCGAGAGTTGGCGGCTTCAATTGTCATTTGTTCGTTGAGAACAAGCAACCCCAGAGGCAGGCTGGTGAGAATTTTTCTGGTCCGGCCTTGTATTGTCTCCAGCGTCTTGGAGAGCTTTTCGATCACCATTTCCTGGCGCTCGACGGTTTTCTGTAATTCTTCTCTGGGCGCTGTATCTTCCATTGCCTGATGCCGGTCCTCAAATTTGCTAACCGATTATACGTGAAAGGCACTTTAAAGATTTTTTGAAACATTCAAATGTAGATTATGGACAGCAGACTTATGCCTTTACTATGCCGTCTCTAATTGCCCTTTCAGGCGGCATGCACCCTTCGATAAAGGTCGCAGAACATGACATTTCCACGAAACACCGCCGGTCTTGGCCTGTCTTCAATTGCCCAGAGTTTTTGTCGCGTAGTGTTTAATCATGTGCCGTCAGAAGGAATGACAGCAGTACCTGTGGCGCAGAGAGAGGCTTTCGCCAGTTTGACTCCGGGCGAAAGAGATGCGCTGGCGCTTGAAAAAATAGCAATTGAGCAGGAGAAAAGAGCGGTCTTAAAGAGCTATTCAGCAGAAAGTTCTTCGAGCCTTTTTGTTGCTCCGCCGGCCTTTCCTATACTTGCCAAGTTTCAAAGTCTCATTGAATCAATTGAAGAACAGGCTCGCCGACGAGTTTTAGCTTCTTATTCGGATGAAGAACGACTGCAACTAGAGCTGGAAGAAGCTAAGTATGCACGGGATTTTGCCAAGTTTGAAAAGCAGGCTCAGGTATTAAACAGCCGACCAGGACAGTGGAAAATCTACTTGCCGTGCCCCCCTCAGAAAGGACCCGTATTTGAGCGATTCGAACGCGACGTGCGCAGAACCTTGGAAAAAGCGGTCTAGAGAGGCATTGGAACGTTAATACTATGCAACCCGCTCGTTCTCAAATGCCCCAAACCAATCTCTAATTATTCAGCTTATATCCAACACCATGGACGTTTTCGATCAGTCCGTTGTCGTCCGGAGATACCTTGTCTCTGAGCGTTTTCAACGTGGTGTAGACGGTCGAAAGTGTGACTGCCTTGTCCGACTGCCAGACGCGGTCGAGCAGTGCTTCTGCCTTAAAGCACTTGTTTGGATTGAGCAAGAGAAACTGTAAAAGAGAAAATTCCTTTGGCAAAAGCTTGATAGCGACACCATCCTTGGTGACTTCACGCGAATCGATGTCCAGTGTTATGTTTTTAGCCGCTAATTTGTTTGACGTAGCGGCGTGGCCGCGTCTGAGCAGAGAGCGCAGTCGCGCGTGCAGTTCTCTTGTATCGAAAGGCTTAGTCAGATAATCATCGGCGCCGCTGTCCAGACCGCTGGTTTTATCATTGATGTCTCTGTTGCCGGTAAGCATGAGAACCGGCGTAGTATTGCCGCCGTCTCTGAATTTCTTGCACACCTGGACGCCTGTTATGCCGGGCAGGGTGACGTCCAAAAGGATAAGATCGAATTTGGTGATTTCCAGAAGCTCCAGCGCTTCTTCGCCAGAGCCGGCCACTTCCACCGTGTAGTGGGAGCCGGTCAGTTCAATCTTAAGGAGATCCTGGAGTTCGTCGTCGTCTTCGACAACCAAGATTTTGGCCAATGTCAGTCCGCCTTAAAATGTCAGTCCGCAAAAATTCAATTAGGTGCCCGCGCTTGCTACTTACCCGGTGCCAACCCGACACAAACCGCAGAATCATACCCTGTTGCCGTAATGCTCGCCAGTTGGCACAATGGAGTTGCTTAAAAAGCAGTCCCCTTTTTACAAGATGACAAGAAAGACCTTCGTTTCTACTTTTCTACTGGTCGCCACATTCAGCGCCAGCGGTCTTTGGTTGGCCGGTTCTGAGGTGAGTGCTCGGACTTTTTCGACTTATGAGCAGGCTCTGGAAGATCTCGACGAAAGCCGCTGGGATAAGGCCCAGGATAAATTGACGAAGGTGCTGGCCGAGCAGCCGAATAATGCGCTGGCGCATGCCGACATGGCGCGGTATTACATGGACAGGGATCAATTGCCGCTCATGTCGGTTGAGGTAAATCGCGCCCTGCAGCTGGATCCCAAGCTTTGTCGTGCCTATGCTTACCGGGCTTACTATTACTTTTGCACAGGACGTCTGAAAGAAGGACTGGTTGATTCTAAAACCGCCGAACAGCTGTACATCGTCAATCCATACGATTGGGCGATCTGGACTATTTTGAAAAACCGCGCCAGAGCCTATGAAAAAATGCACAGATTCGAGGAAGCGAAGGCTGACAGGGAAAAACAGTTGCCCTTCGAGATGCTCGATCAGGCGGGAAAATTTCGAGAAGTGGGGCGGCTTCCTGAGAGTTTGAAGAGACTTGATGAGGGGCTGGCTATTGATCCGTTGAATGGTGATTTGTGGTGGCTGCGTGGTGTTGTTAATTCCAACATGATGAAGTTCTATGAGGCTGTAGCTGACTACAGTCGGGCTTTGCGCTTCTCGCCGCAGTCGACGATGCTCTACTATTTTCGCGGCGATTGCTACGAACAGTTGGGCATGCACCAGCAGGCAATTGATGATTACACTCTCGCTATCAAAGCCGGACAGCCGCTTGTTGCCTATCGATTTGTCTGTGAAACCGGTCGTTTGCGCAATGAGGTTTTGCGCGACGATACTTCTTGCGTTTCCATCAACGATGTTTATTTCCTGCGTGCTCAAGCATATTTCAACCTCAACAAACTGAACGCCGCCCTCAAAGATCTCGACTATATAGTCGCGCACGACAAAACCGACGACAAAGCGCTGACCAGGCGGGCTGAGATTATTGAGAGCATGGGCAAAAATGATGATTCAATCAAAGACTTTACGCGCGCCATCAAGGCTAACGATAAGGAAGTGAAAGGATATATCAGCCGTGCTGAAGCCTATCTTCGCCTGGGCAAGGACGACGAGGCGATTGCCGACTTTACCCAGGTGATCAAGCTGACTCCCACTGATCCGGGCTCTCTTGTGCTGCGCGCCGGCGCGCTCAAGACCATCGGTCGATACGACGATGCCATTGCCGACTACACGGCGGCGCTGGCCAAACAGCCCGAAGACGATTTGTTGTTGGAGCGTGCTGATTGCTATAGATCGGTGCGTCGCTATGAAGATGCGCTCAAGGATTTGAAGCGGGCGGTAGAAATGTACCCTGGCAATGAGGTGCTTGCCAGTTCGCTGAGAGCGAAGATTCTGCAAGAAAAAGGCGAAGATCAAAATGCGCGCGTGGAGCTTTTGGAGCTGGAGAGAAAACGGCAAGTAGAACTTCACAAAGACGATAATCTTCAAATGGCGATCGTCGGCGGTTTGGCACTTCTGGCTCTGGGCCTTGCCTGGATGGGTTTCAAATTTTGGAGAAGGCGCAAGAAATGAATCTAAATCAATCTATCGCTCGTACCAATCACGTAGAGCTGGTTTCCATCCGCGTTTTGCCAATAGGTCGTTAACCGCCTCGTTATTCAAAATCTTGTAAGGCTTGAGGAAACGCAGGGATTTGCTGGCCAGCAATTTTTCAATGCCTTTTTCAGTAAAGCGTGAGTAAGACAAATCGAGCCTCTCAAGCGGCATTGCCACCAGGGT
Organism: uncultured Candidatus Obscuribacterales bacterium; assembly: GCA_964531315.1. Taxonomy (GTDB): domain Bacteria; phylum Cyanobacteriota; class Vampirovibrionia; order Obscuribacterales; family Obscuribacteraceae; genus QKMZ01. The sequence continues at coordinate 22,617 of CAZHEZ010000092.1, forward strand.
AATCGATAATTTATCGCTTACATCAGTGCCGGCAAGAACCAGAGTTTTCAGGTTGGCTAATTTGGAAAGCGCTTCCAGGCTCTCTTGTCTGAAGCCTGAAGAACCGGTTAAATCGATGGTTTCCAGAGAAGAAATTTGGGCGAGCAGGGCAAGATCGGAATCGGAAACTTGCGTATTGCGCATTCTGATTGTCACCACTGCGTCCTTTTCCAGTTTGCTGACCGTTTGAGCATTGAGCTCCTCAATGGGATCCGAACTGCCGTTAGCCAACGTGGCCACCAGAACATGCGTGGCCGACTTGGACATCGGAGTGGCAGTTGCTTCATGGACGACAGTCTTAGCTTGTGTGTTGAACGGATCGAATTTGAGGAAAACCGCTACCAGAAAGAGAAGAAATCCGCCGATCACGACAATGACAGGCAGCATTTCCATTGCTGCTGCTTTTGTAGACCCGCTCGGGACGTCTGTTTTTGGTGTAATTCCTGTCCAGGCAGGGGCGTTTCCTTTGGCACCGAAAAGCTGGTTGCCTCTGAGAAGCCTTTCTAGTTCTCGTTTTATGTCTTCCATCGATCGATAACGATCGGTCGGTTCTTTTTTTATGCAACCCTGAATTATTTGCTTTAGCTTGGTCAAGCACTTCTGTTCGTGAGCGTCTTCGAAGGCTTCGGAATTCTTCGCTTGCTCCGCGTATTTTTTGACCACGGGCTGATTGTCGAAATCCAGCTCCAGTCCGTTGATATGGAGCATCAACGTTTCTACGACGCTGCCGCTCTTGGCCGCCGGCTCACCGATCACCAGTTCGTACATCAGGCAGCCGAAAGAGTAAATATCGCTCCTGTGGTCGAGTTTTAGCCCTTTGCACTGTTCTGGGCTCATGTAAAACGGGCTGCCGAAAATCTCCCCGGTTTGCGTTAGTGCTTTTTCTTTGTCTTCCGGTTCGCTCAATTTGGCAATGCCGAAGTCGACCAGTTTTACTTGCTCGCTGCCGGCGGCATCCCTGGTGACGATAGCATTGGTGGGTTTGAGATCGCGGTGAATAACACCTTTATCGTGCGCGTGCTGAAGTGCATCGGTCATCTGCAAGAAAAGCGCAGCCGCTCTGGATGGCTTCAGTGGACCTTCTTTCTCGACCAGGTCAAACAGAGAGTAGCCCTCTAGATAGTCCATGATCAAAAAAGGCTGTTTGTTTTCATCAACGCCGAATTCATGAATGTCAACTATATTTGGATGCTTCAAGCGGCTTACAGAGCGGGCTTCTTGTTGAAACCGCTGGATCGTCTTCGCATCCGGAATGCGGTCAGGCGATAAGACTTTAATTGCGGCAACGCGATCCATGTACTGATGCTTAGCCTTATAGACGATGCTGGTGCCTCCTTCTCCCAGGCAACTGATCACTTCATAGTGTCGGGCAATCACATGCCCGGGTTCGATTGCTCCCGCCTCGAGCGGCGCCACAGCACCATCTTCTCTTTTGCTTCCATTGTCGACACTAGCTGAGCTTTCGGTGCCACCGTTCTCTGAGGCTTGCTGAGAGCTTGAGTCTTCAACGAGTTTTAAGTCCTCGCCAGTTGGTATTTTGGCTGCGCCTGCCGCCTTTGTTTGAGGTTTTGACTGTGCACTGCTGTTGCCTTTTTGGCAGGTGCACATGTCCTGACGAAACACCCATTGGGTAAGCGAGCCTGTGCTGCGCTGCAAATGTTTGCCGCATTCCTTGCATAGCGAATCGTGAGAGATTGCGGCGGCAGAATTCTGGGCGCCGGCTGTTTTATGGTTGAGCGCCTGGTCGTTTGAGGATTTTTCAATAGAAGTTTGAGCTGCCGCCGCCTGGGTTTCTCCGAAAACCGCACATCGGCAAGTGTCAGTCAGGCCAATCCATTGGGTCAGCGAGCCTTTCTTTGGTTGGGACTTGCCACACGAAGCGCAAATTTCGTCAACGGCCTTGACCATCATTCTGTCCTTGGGGCTCAGCCTTGGAGCCTTTCTTGGCACTCTTGTCTCTGGCCCATTTGGCTACGCCTTCCGATGCCTTGCCGACAATTTTGCTAGATAAGACTATGTCTTCTTTGGCTGCCTCGACCCAGTTATTGTTCTCCACCAGTGCATTTAAATAATAACTGTGCAGATCAACATCTGAGGGATTAAGTTCTACAGCTTTTGCATATTCGGCCACAACGTCTTTAATCTGCCTGGTTTCCAAAAGCATGTCAGCAAGGGCGGTGTGATTGATTGCCTCGACTTCCTTTTTGGAATTGGTGGAAAAGTTGAGCCGGCCCGGCCTGATATTGATAAGTGTCAGCCAGCCGGGCAAAATTGGGACGAATTTCAGCTCGTTGAAGAGACAGGCTTCCTTAATGGCTGTCTCTTTGTCTCCTGTCAGATAGGCGATCGTGCCCAACCCGGCGTGCGAGGCAGCCGCTTCGTTTTTCCAGACGACATTCAGTGAGGACGCTTTTGGTATCAGCCTGAGCGCCTCATCAAATGATGATTTCGCTTCCGGAAACAGCTTCATTTCGAGCGCTGTTCTGCCGCGCATGATCCACAATTGACTGAAATGAGGGCAGTCGACAAGCTTCTTGCGGCATACATCCAGAGCCTGCGGCAGCTTCCCTTCGCAATGATAGGCGGAGGCAATTTCCAGAGCGATGGAGCCGCTTCTGGGGTTGATGCGCTGGGCTTGTTCCAGTTCTTTGCGGGCCCCGACATTGTCGCCGCGGCTGCGCACCAATCTGCCTGTGGCCAGGTACGGATGCCAGCTCCAGAACTTAAGTGATTTTAGGCGTTCCAGGCACTTGTCGGCATCTTTGGGTTTCCCATGACCATTAAGCGACATGGCCAGCAATGTCATGGATCTATTGGTCAAACGACGCTTTTGCACGGCAGCAATGGCTTGATCGAGGGCTTCTTTTTGCCGACCGGGGATCAGACAAAGCGCTTGCGCCCGGCCGCTCTGCCAGGCAATGTCGTCCGGCACCATTTTGGAGGCCCGTTGAAAGTGTTCATCTGCTTCAGCCGGTTTGGTCGCCGACAGAGCACTGCCGCCATAGGCAAGTTCTTGTTCGTAAGGGCTTTCCGCAGCCTGGGCGGATTGCCTAAATAGGTCCGACACCTGAGACTCAATGCCCTGACGAATGCGACACTGCGCAATCAAGCGCAGTGTAATGTATCGCATGGGGTCGTTTTTAACCTTCTGGGCCCGATCTAAATAGGCGTAGCAGCCGTCGTAGTCTTCCATCAAAAGCGCTTCATTAGCCAGTGCGCGCAAAACTGTCGGATCGTCACCTTTAAGAGCTGCCAGCTCTTTGCTGAGCTTCTGCGCTTCGGCGAATTGCGCCGTCGGTATGAGCGATTCAAGCAAAAATGCTTTGTTGGTGATGTCGTCAGGGTCTAGCTTTCGTGCAGTTCTGTAGAGATAACAGGAGACCAGATCGTTCTCGTCCAGTTTGAAAGAACGACCGATCAAAGTAAGTAATCGCGCTACTTTCTGCCGGTTTTCCATCTTGCTCAAATCAGCCCGGGCGGCTTTAACCAGCGCTCGCGTGTAAACTTGAATAGCCAGATCCGGCCTGTACTTTTGCAGGTAGAGAAGGGCTTTATCGGCTTCAGACTTTGGTTTGCGATTGAAAAACGCTTGCGCTCTTTTCTGCGCATCGGCCCGCTCCGTTTCTTCCTTTGTCGGCATCAGCGTGTTGGCAAAACTGGCAGGCGCTGAGAAAAGAATCGGCGCGGCAATCAAGAGCGAACAGGCGCTCATTGTCCAATGGCGGCGCGCCGGAATAGCATTGACGAATGTAGCGCTTTTCAAGGCTGGCGAAACGCATAAGGGTAACTGTTCTACTCTAACCCTATTTTGTGAAAGTATCTTGTAAGTGGGCGAGGCGTGAGAGACCCGGCGATGCTGGCAACGCCCCTACGGGCCGGGAGATCGGAAAAAGTCTGTCAGCATTTGCCTGCATTCGGCTTCCATAATGCCGCCCACGATTTCAGGCATGGGATAGGGGCGCCCGCCCACGAAAAGATTGAAGGCGGAGCCACAGGCGCCCGAGCGTGGGTCGTAGGCGCCGAAGACTATGGTGGACACGCGCGCCTGGATGAGCGCCTCCGCACACATGGCACAGGGCTCCAGGGTGACGTAGATTTGGCAGCCGGTCAGGCGCCAGTCGTTCAAATTCTGAGCCGCCTTCCTGAGAGCGACAATCTCAGCGTGCCCAGTCGGGTCCAGGCTGCGTTCTCTGTTATTGACCCCGACGCTTATGACGGAGCCGTCCAGAACGATTACAGCCCCCACAGGCACGTCTTTTTCGGACTGGCGGGCTTGCTTGAGGGCGAGCTCCATATAGAAGTAAGGGTCGTGGATTTCTGGGCTTTCAGTCATAAAAAGATTAAACGCAACTTATTTTTGTAAAAGGTGTCCAGGAAATTTTGGAGCGGTATAGATGCGTATGTCAAACGATGGAGGATGGTTCGAAAAACAAGATTTCTGCCGAAGGGGTGTCGGCGTCTTCGAGTTCTAGAACTGAGAATGGAAATGAGCAATCAAGAAATTCTCGAACTCCATGGAATGACAACCTGATTGGGGTGATCAGGTAGCTGCGTTTAGTCGGAACGATTCAATCGGGGGTAGAGCTATAACAAGCAAATCTAATCAACTTTTAAATCGATAGCGGCTAGCAATCTGCTTTCTAGAGGGACTGAGTAATCGGTCCCTCAAACACTTTTTGGTGCGGATAAAGCCGCGTGTAACGCGGCGGCTACAGATACTTTTTGGAAACGCCCAGTTCTAGCGCGAATCTGTAGCCGATTAGTTTATAGAGCAATTTGGCGACCAGGAAATCCGGACCGTGCAGTTTGGGAATGGGCGACAGTTCGACGATGTCCGCTCCGACAACATTCTTGCGCACGCAAACTGTTTTGATCAGATCCATGAGCTGATACCAGTCCATGCCCCCCGGCTCCGGTGTTCCGGTCGAGGGCATGATCGAGGAATCCAGTCCGTCTACATCGATTGTCAGGTAAACGTTGTCGGAAAGCGTGTTGACGATTTCCTGGAAATTCCAGTGCTTCTGCTGGCGGGCCCAAAATATTTTGACGTTGGGCTGTTCTTGCTCCAACCATTCCACTTCTTCCTGGCTGATGTTGCGAACACCTACATTGGTGAGAGCCGGTTTCGGCATCATTTTGTAGAGGTGGTAGCTGACGGAAGCGTGGCTGTATGCGTTGCCGTCATATGACTTGCGCATGTCGGCGTGAGCGTCGACTTGCAAAATGGAAAGGTCCGGATAGCGCTCAATGCAGGCTCTGACCGGTCCGATTGAAAGGGCATGTTCGCCGCCCAGAACAATTGGGAATTTGCCTTTCGACAGGCAGCCTTTGACAGCATCCGTAAGTTCCTGGAAAGGATTTTCGGTTTCGCTGGTAACCGGGGCCATCTTAACTTCGTTGCCCGAGGCGATGCCGACGCGAAATGGTTCGACCCACAGCTCATCGTCGAAAAGTTCGACCTGCTGGCTGGCATCCAAAATAGCTTTGGGCCCGTTTTTGGTGCCGCGACCATAACTGGTGGTGTTTTCATAAGGCGCTGGAATGACGACAACTTGCGCTGTCTCTTCGTTGGAATGCTCTTCGGGAAGTCCGAAGAAGCTGAGCTGCGTTTGTTTTTTGGTTTTTGCTGCTACTGCCAAGATTGCGCGCCTCGCTGTGTGTAAGCCCTTGTTGCCAACAGCCGGTGACCGGATTCTGCCCGGGAATTGAGGTTTTATAGCACTTTAGTCATATATCAGGCAATTAAAGGTCAAGCGGAGGTTCAAATTGGAACGTTCAGAGATTACAGTTCCTAGTTAAATGGCTAAAGAATCAAAACTGACTGATTTAACAAAAGCAATTGTCGCCGATGACATTGCTGTTTTTGAGAAAATTTTGCGTGAGAGTCCCTCTGTTGCTGCCGAGGCAGTTCTGGGCGGTGCGACTAGAGAAAATCCGAAAGAATTTTTCGTCGAAGAACTTAAGCATTACATTTACGCCGGTGACACGCTTTTGCACGTA
>CAZHEZ010000093.1:0-28600 GCA_964531315.1 uncultured Candidatus Obscuribacterales bacterium
CCTCTCTTTGGTTGGTTATTACGGGCGGTGCCGGCAAAACTCTTGCCACAGAGCCTATAAACAGCCTCACAATTGACAGCCTTTCTTTCTATTTATGGCTTCGTAAAATTTGGGAGCAACCTCTTGGCACAGGTGACTTGGTTTGGTAATTTGGTAGCAGTTACGTCCTGAGTGGAACCGGGGCGCCGCGGCTGACAGCTACAGCCGCTGAATTACTTTTAAGTAATGGCGGGTTCCACAATGCGACTCAAGACAGACACAACGCCTTTCAACTTTTCAGAAGCCAATTTAATAACCTTGCCAACCGGCTTGTGGTGGGACTATGACTGTCCCGGGCTTGGCCTACGAGTTACCCGTCCTGGTTTAGCCTTCTTCATTGTCCACAATAGTCAGGGCAACTTACTCATGCTTGGCACCCTCGCTACCATGTCGCTGGAAGCCGCCAGAAGAATGGCCGGCAAGTTGCAGCAGCAGGCAGCACCGCCACCAGTGCAACCAGTGGCAGAGGCAGCCAAGCCAGCGTCACCAGAAGGAAACGAAATAACCCTACGTCGCGCCTGGGCCGACTACCAACGTTTCCGGGCACTGAAGCCGACAACAGTACGCAACTATAAACTGAGGCTTGAAACCAACCTGGCCGAATGGCTTGACGTGCCCCTGGCAGACATTAGCCGTAGCATGGTGTTGCTTAAATTTGCCGAGTTAAGCGTGCACAAGACGCTGGCTAACTACACCTTCAAGACGCTCAAGGCTGTATTCAACTTTGCAGCTGCCTTTTATGAAACCCTGGACGGTAAGCCAATATTCACGGATAACCCGGTGAGGAAGCTGACGCAAATTAAGGCCTGGCACCCGGAAGCCGTTAGGCGCGGCTGTTTTGCCAGCGAGTTAGGCCCCTGGCTGCGCACCGTCATGTCCTTAGACAATGGCATGCAGCGTGACTACTGGTTGCTTGTCCTCCTGACGGGCATGCGCAAAATGGAAGCGCTTAGTTTGCGTTGGGAGTATGTAAACCTGAACAGCGGCATTGTTTTGCTTCCCATGACTAAGAATGGTTACGGCCGCGAAATACCGCTAAGTGACTTCGCCTGGAAGCTGCTAGTCCGGCGCCGCTATATTGCACACCCAGCAGACAAGTACGTCTTTCAGAAGCCTTCTGGCGGCCACTGGCTGGCCATAGAGAATAGCGCTCAGTTTATAAGGCAGCGCAGCGGCGTGGCTTTTAGCTGCCATGACTGCCGCCGAACCTTTGCCTCAGTAGCCGACGAAATTGAAATAAAGGCTGAGGTGGTGGCGCAGCTGCTAGGGCACCGGGGCAACGTGACTGAGGACTATACAGTGAGGAGCATTGAAAGGCTTAGACGCGCAACCCAAGCCATTACCAGCTACATACTCAACCAGGCGCCGAATGAACGGCAACCAGCAAAGGAGGTGCCCGGTTATGCAATTAGCGTTATTTGAGGTGCAGCCCGACGTGTCTCTTAACGACGTCTGGCAGACGTATAAACTGGTACGGAAACTCAAGCAGCGTACCGTGCTGGACTACGAGAAGCGCTTGAAGTACGTGCCTGAATTAATGGCAGCCCCGGTGCGCAGTGTAACAAAGGCGCAAGTCCTGACCATGTATATGGGACTGTCAGAAGCCAACGGAGAAGCCACGGCAAGCTATGTATTCAGAATACTCAGGGCCTTGGTTGAGTTCACCCGGGAAGTATTAGAAACAACTGACGGCGCACCAGTAGTGGTGACAAACCCAGTTAAGGCGCTTTCGGCTACCAGAAGCTGGGCTAAGACGAAGCACCGAGAAGACTACCTAAAACCGAGTCAAATGAAACCCTGGCTGGCAGCCGTGTTGCGTTACCCTAACACCTCCGTCTCTGACTGGCTTTTATTTTGTCTTCTAACCGGCTGCCGACGTAATGAGGCAACCCGACTAACTTGGAATTGTGTTGACTTTGCCAATGGACTGGTAACTTTCATGTCAACAAAAAACGGAAAAAACCACACAATTCCTGCCTCAAGGGAAGCGCTCGAAATGCTTTACCGGCGCCGCTTGGGCGCCACTACTAACCCTTATGTCTTTACCGGTATGAGTGGTGGCAAACTAAGCGACTGGTGCAAAGCGTACTTAGACATTGGAGCAAGCGCAGGTGTTGAGTTTACAGTCCACGGGTTGAGACGCACCTGGGCTACTGTTGCCGACTCTATAGACATTCCAAAGACTGCAATTGCCCACCTACTCAACCATTCCAGCCGTAGTATTACTGACGCTTACATACAACCGTCACCCGAAAGACTAAGGAAGCATACCCAGGCTGTTACCAATGAAGTCATACGCTTAGCAGAAGCTGAAAACGCTTTGCTGACAAGGAAGGAGGGAGAATGTTATTCGTTAATTACCTGTCAGTCCTAACAAAGCTGTCATTGCCAACCAGAGTATTGTCTCTCACAGAAGACATTCAAGACTTACTTACCGACATTGTCGACGCTGTTGTGAAGCGCAGAAACTGGCGACGTTTCCGCAAGGAACTGGGCTTCAGTAGCAATGACGAAATGCAGACAAAGCTAGAATTTAGTGACTATGAAATGGGCCGCCTTGTCTTTGCAGACACTTACCCAGCCTTTGTTATTAGCGACTTGCTCAAAGCCTCAACAGAGGGGAGCCTAGTGCAAGTTTTCGCAAAGGAACCACGGCTGTGGCACTCCCTTATTCATAACGCCTGGACGCTGGAAGAGAAAGACTTGGAGCACCTTGACGGGCTATTAGCACCCTTAATGCCACCAGAGGAAGACGTTTAGCATTAGCTAAAACTTTCGCCGCTTTCCCTTGTGCTGTAAGGAATTTGGGCTGTAGGGTTACGTAAGGCGGGGCGTGCAACTAGGGTTTCAGTTGCTTCAGGCGCGTGTTTTTACAGTGGCACAGTCATACCAGTTGCGAAAGCCGGAACACACCGCCGGTAGTGGCTACCGGGTGTTCATGTACCTGCCGTGGTAAACCACTAACCTTTATTAAGCAAATTTGCTGCCTCGAAAACTCTGTGCAATTGAACAGGTACGGCTGCCGTTGATTGCAATATGCTGCTTTGCACAAACCCCGAAACACCCTGCCCTTGCACCAATAGAGGAATGAAACCATGAGCGACAAAGCAGTTTCTAAACAACAAGCACCTAAAGAATTGAGCGGAGACGAAGTAGCAGACAAGGAATTGGCCAGCGTCAGTGACAGAATGTTTGACGACACCATGAGTGGAATGAAGCAAGCCTTCCGTTTTGGCGTAGCAGTGGCTGAAAAAATGGACGACAACAACGCCGCTTTCTGGGGTGGAATGTTCGGCCATGACGCCAGAGAAAGCCACACCAAGCAATTGGAAGACGAAGCTATGGACGCCCTTAAGCACGGCCGCACAGACGCCGCACAGCACCTATTGAAACGTGACGTTGAATTTACCGCTTGGACGCAAGGGTATAACGACGCCGACACCCAGCGGCTTCTAAAGGAAATAAATTCAATACAGCAAGCCGAGAAACAGGCAGCCAAACACAAGTAAGCACCCCAGGAAACCCGGAAACCCAGGAAACCCAGTCAGCCCTGACACGAGGAGACAACCAGCCAAAACCAGCCCAACACTCCAAAGCAACACTAAAAGACAGGGACGGCAGCCATACTCCAGGCACCGTCCCTTTTCAATTGCTAGCCTCGGCTGTTACACCGCCAGTAGTGCTTCCTTCTCTCGGCTTAGTTTGACAATTTTTACAACCGTTGTCGGGGACAAGCTTAGCTTGTCGGCTATTCTTCTGTAGCCAACGCCTTCCGACACCAGGCGCATTACCTCTTTGGTATGTTTATCCACTTTTACATTGTCGCCTTCTTGCCGGCCTATACGCTTGCCGCGTGCCTTTGCTGACGCTATGCCCGACTTAACTCTCTCTCGTATTATGTCGCGTTCGAATTCCGAGAAGCCTGCCAGCATGGTTGCCATCAGCTTACCCATTGGCGTGCCTAATTCAAATGTCATGCCTGTCTGCGCAACTAATGAAGTGCCCCAGGCTTCCAGTGACTGCATTGTCGAAAGCAAGTCTTGAGTGCTACGGCCCCAACGGCTCATCTCAGTTACCAGCACAGCGTCAATTTTTCTTGCCTGTGCCAATGCCATCACCTTGCGTCTCTCCACTCTGTCGTTACGAGCACCGCTGGCCGTCTCGGTAAATGTAGCGATGACGTCATAGCCACAGCGGGTAGCAAATTCCTGTAAGTCACGAAGCTGCCTTACGGTGTCTTGTGCATCCGTGGAAACCCGGGCGTAAACTGCACAGCGTTTCATTAGAACCCTCCTTACACAAACCCTTTCAAACCCAACAACTACGTCCACAGTTTTCGTTTCATTCAGACAGTAGTTCAGTTGGAACACTGACGGCGCACGAAAACAGGCGGGTAACAACAAGCAGTCACTTATGTGGCATCTCCTTACGCAGCGCTAAGCGCTGGGCAGCCATAGGCCTTAACAAGGCTTTCCCTAGTCGGCAGTTTTACTTGTTGTTTCCCTTGGAAATTAGCTTTGCATGCCGCTTTCCATGTCTTAATAGTACCGCCAAGAGTGCGCAAAGTCAAACTTGGTAATGCCGCAAATGCTTACACAGACTGCCTTTACAGTCTTATTACATTTTACACGGTGTATGCTATGCACATACAAACATTGGCTAGAATGGCTCAGTGCCTAGTCTTCTGAATAGCAGCGCAGCGGCGATGTGCCTCTGAAGGCAGGGCGGCGCTACTGCAAAGCCTGTGCCTGTAAGGCAAGGCACCCGGGCGCCACCCCCCAGACGAGAAACGCAAGCTACCTCCTTCCCCCTAAAAATGTAACCACGGACGAAATTTTAAAAGTGGGTAGAGTCACAGGGGTTCGGAAAAACCCAGGCGCCAAAAAAACAGCGGCTTACCCTGGCAGCACTCTTGGCAAGGATGCGACACTTTCCGGCCGGTTGCCACTTTGTTGCCACCGTGTTGCCTTTCTTGGCTCGTGTGTCGCATAATGCCCACCAGGCTGTATTCGACTGTTATTCATTGCTTCACAATCACCCGAGACCCTCGCCGGCACGGGTTGGCGAACCGGTGTTTACCCTGTAGCGCCGGATTGTCCCCTGTGGCAAGATGGAAAACAGTCCGGGTAAGTGCCGCCTGGCACGGGGATAGCGGAATGGGTCAGCCCGAGATATTCGAGCCGTACGACGATAGCCCGCGCTGGTACGATGTATTGGCGGTTTGCTTTTTGCATGCCTTGGGGTTAGTAATCGTCTCGGGAATACTGCTTCTCCCACTGGTATATCTTTTACTTTCTATCTAAGGATAGAGTAAAAGCCTTCAGTCAGGGTTTGAAACAGTGAGTCGAAGGAGAAACATGAATTCGGCGAAGGAAAAGTTTGCAGGGATGCGATGGCTATTCATCAAGCCCGGCAAGTTTTTTGAAGACGTCGCCCGCCGCGGCAAATACATCGATTGCCTGGTTTTTCTAGCAGTGCTGGCGACCTGGATGACAGCAGGCGTGATTTTGTTGGACCAATCCAATTGGACGCCCAGGTGGCCGCGTGACCTGGTGCAAGTGTCCGGTTTGATGTTTATCGGTTTTGTGGTCATCACGTTTTTCTGGGGCGTTTTTGCAGCTTTAATCGGCTTGCGCTTGCGCCCACGCATAGCTGCCGTCCTTACCTTCAAAGAAGCTTTGCCCCGTTGCCTGCGGGTTGGTGCGTTTTCGCTGGCCCCTCTTTCGCTCCTATTTTTCCACCACCAACTGTTAGCAGGCTTAGCCTTAATTGGTGTCTTTGCCCTTTCGGTGATTGGTGTGGCCAAAGCACTTTCAATGAAGATATTGCGCGCATTTATTCTGCAGGCAATCGTGTGCGGCAGCATGGTAGGCGGAGGTGCGCTTGCGGTCAGCTCCTTCATTACTGAGTTGCACAAGAATGGGGGTATGGCGAGCTATCCGGCGAAAAAACTGGTTGGAAAGCCGGCTCCCAATATTTTGATTCAACCTACCGGCGGGACTCCTCTTCACCTGGCCGATTTAAAGGGTAAAAATGTGGTCATTATCGACTTCTGGGCGACCTGGTGCCCGCCCTGTCGAGCCGGATTGCCGATGGTTAGCGAAGTAGCATCGAAGTACAAAGACCGGGGCGTCGTTTTTTATGCCATCGGTGACGGCAGCATCAATCAGGAAAAGGTTTTCCTGGAACAGCACAAGGTTGAAACGATAGCTTCGAGTTCTGATTCCAACGGCTTTGAGGCATTCATGGTCAGTGCCATTCCCGAGACGGTTGTCGTTGACAAGGATGGCATCATAAGGTCAGTTCACATCGGACTTTCTCGTAATGAGAAAGAAGAACTGACCAGTGAAATAGAGGACTCGCTGAAGGAAAAGTCCGCGCCGTCCACGGCTGCGAGCAGTCCGCAGTGAGGGGAAGAATGTATATTGTTGCGTTCTTTCATTGATCATGATGGATAATATGCACAAAACTGACAGGAAAAGACGAGCGTGATTACCTTTTATGAGCGCATGAGCGATTTGTTTGCCGCGGGCACGCCCTTTGTCTGCGCCACAATTGTCGATACGCAAGGAAGCGTGCCTGCTGACGCCGGGGCGAAAATGTTGGTGACAGCCGACGGTGCTTATTTTGGAACAGTCGGTGGCGGCAAGATCGAAGGGCGCGTCATCGAAGAGGCGAAGGCAATGCTCCAAGCTGCCGGAGTGGCAGCCAGTTCTGGCAAAGAAGATGCGATCGCCAAGTTTTTCGATTGGAGCCTCAACAGAGATATCGGCATGACTTGCGGCGGCTCGATGCGCGTCTATCTTGAAGCGTTCAATCATCGGGCCTGGAACATCACCATATTCGGTGCCGGTCATGTGGGCAATGCTCTGATCAATTTGTTAAACAAACTGGACTGCCGAATAACCTGCATAGACTCTCGTGTAGAATGGCTCGACAAATTGCCGGAATCGACAAAGATTCGGCGGGTTTTGCTGACCGAGATGAAGGATTTTGTCGAGGAGACACCCAAGGATTCATTTGTGCTTCTAATGACGATGGGTCACAGCACTGACAAACCAATTTTGCTCGAGATTTTGAAACGCTGGAAAGACGTCAAATATCCTTATCTCGGCGTTATCGGCAGCGATGCAAAAGCGGCCCGGCTAAGGAAGGACATTTCAGAAGCTGGTCTGCCTGATGAATTATCTAAAGTTTTCTTCTGCCCGATTGGACTGCCCCTGGGTTCTAACCATCCGCAGGAGATTGCAGTGAGCGTCTCGGCGCAGTTGCTGCAGGTGCGGGACGCGGTGGTGGCGGCGGCGGCAAAGGCACATTCGGTTAGTTAGCTTCATGCGTCGAACGCTTGCACGTATTTTTATATCGGTAATAACGGTAATTTGCGCAATGTCCAATTTCTTGCCGGCTGGTGCTGAAAACCCAAGCTGGTTTGGCACTTTAATGAAAGCGCAGGAATTTGCCGACGGTGAAATCGGTGAAGGTCCGCATCCGTCCTCGTGCTATCTTGCCTACCGTGAGGCTTTGGTAGAGCCTGAGAAAATCACAGAGGCACAACTCCAAACATTGCACAAAGAAGCAACCCCTGAAGGCAAGCTGTATGCTGCCTGTCTTCAGCACTATGCACGTATTGCGTGCAAGCACACAGTGGATCCCGATCAATATCTGAAGAGTCTAACAACCGAAAAGACCAATATTTATTATCGCAGCGGTTGCCGCGGCACGCGCCCGACAGTCGGCGACGTGGCGTCAGCTTTGTTGAAAGAGCGGAAATTTCTCAACTTTCAACTTGAAGATCTCTCTGTCATTAAAAGCACTCATGGAATTCCCGATTCAATGTTGAAACTCTTTTCGGCAAAACGATTGGAAAGCGGTGTGATTGGAGAAGGATCGCAGAGCGTTATCTACGCATACTATAAAGAAGCCCGTCATTTGCCGCTCAAAACAAATGGATGGGAAATCACCTGGTTGCGCAGAAATGGCAGTCCGGCTGGAAAGTTGTATGGATGTTTTCTGGCGCTGAATATTGATGCGAAGGTTGGCATCGAGTATTTCCGCGAATTGGAGAATGACAAATCGAAAGTACAATTTCAATCCGGCTGCGATGTAGAGGATTCTACAGTGGGAGCGATTGCGCGGCAGGTTGTGGAAAAGCAGAAATTTGCGGATTTCCCGCACTAAATGCCTGTTATTTAGTTTGCTCTGTGGCGCTGTGCAGTTTTAGTTTTGCACTGCTGGCTGTAATTGATCCGTTAATCCAATCGCCCAGCTCGCCGCCTGATTTCCAGATCAGATGCGGGTAATCATCGTTGAGGCGATAAACAGTGTACATGTGATAGTCCGCGTCATTCAGTTTCTCATGCAAAAATGCCACTTCAAGATTGCCGTCCTTGTCCGCATCGAGTGCGACCGGTTCGTCCTTTTGCAGCGCCGTCAGGGGATCCACCATGCGCACATATTCATAAGGCGGAGTAATTTCTGTCAGCTCGACTTTGCCATTTTTGACGAATTGCATTGCTGCAATCCATTTATCAAAAATCATTCCAGTGCGCAAAACGTACTTGCCGACTTTGCGTTCTTTCCACTTAAGAGAATTCAGAAATGGTTTGTCATACTCAGCTATCTCGCGCTTCGTCCAGGACTTGCTGGTGCTGCCGTTGTTGGCTGAGTCTTTGGCAGGCGAGTTCCATTGCATGTTATGAGCTCTGTCTCTGTCCTTCGCCATGTCCATTACTTGCTTTGTGAATTCTTTGTCTGTTTGTGCCAGAGCAGGGACAAAAGAAGACAAGCTGGACAGTAATGCCAAGCCTAGTGAAGCGGCATATATGGCGGGGTGAATATTTGGACTAGATTGCGTGATCATGAATTTCGAATGAGAGATCAAGTGTTTTTGCACGATTCGCCCGATCATTTCCTCTGTATAGCGGTATTAGTTCTACAATACCCTGCCGGTTGTTTCGGCAACAGGGTGAAAACCCGGGCAATCGACGGAGATATCTTACGGACAATGGACTGTCCCTGAGCTTACGTTCCGCCAACCAGCAAATCGGTCATCGATTGCGCCAACCAGTGCTTTACAAGCTATAACAAGGGACAACCAGCGTCCGTTTGAAATTAAGCCTTCCTAGCTGTCAAAATGTCAGCCAACGCAAGATTCAATTTCAAAGGTTGCTCGAGTCGATGAAGTTAACCAGCTTCCACCCAAAGTTAATTCATAAGGGATTTGCTTTGGTTCTCATTCCTTTTGCTTTGAACGTGATTTGGATTGCAGTGCTAATAGTCTCTGTCCACAAGAGTGAACAAATGCTCGATTTGGAGCGTAATCAAAGCGACAATATGGAGCACTTCTATCTCGCCACAGAAATTGCTTTGAGGGCATCCGGTAACCTGTTTAGCTATATTTACAGCAGGAATGATTTCTATAAGACTGAACAACACACTGATCTGACTCTTGCGCAAAAACAGCTGGCATACGGCGCAGAGTGATGGCAATGCCAAGCTTGAATTAACTTTGAAGAGTCTAATTGCCGATATTGAAGAAGTTCTGGTGCAAACTGAAGGTGAGGAGAATCCCATATTGAGTTTTCGAGGGAAAAAAACCGCATTCCGCGTGTTCATGCAGAAAAGCTTCGGTCGCGCCCAGGCACTTCTACAGCAGTTTCAGGATATCAAAAGCCAGGTCGACTCATGGCGCCAGCAGGAGAAGCTGGCAAGAAAGGCCACGGAGCTGCTTGTGGCAAGTGGATTGGCACTCAATCTCATCATTGCCGTCACTCTTGCTCTGTGGTTTAACAAAGATATCTCGATGCGAATATCAACTCTGGTAAACAATGCCAGATTATTGCCCTTGCGTCTAAAGCTTGCGCCGCCGCTGACTGGAAGCGATGAGCTGATTGATCTGCACGAAGCAATGCGCAAAACGGCCGCAGAGTTGGAAGCTGTCTTTACAAAGACTAGACGACCGGTCTAATATGAGTTAGAGTACAATGGTTGTACCGATGGAGGAGGAAGCGTCATGGCTACTGGAGTAAAGACAAAAATCCACGGGATAAGGATCTCGGAGCACGGCGATGCGGAAGTGCTGAAGTTTGAGGAATTTGAATTGCCGGCGCCTGGTCCCGGTGAGGCTCTGGTAAGACTGCATGCTGCCGGTCTTAACTTTCTCGACATCTATCAGCGGCGCGGTGGTATGTACAAGCTGCCATTGCCCTTCACGCCAGGTCACGAAGGTGCCGGAATTGTCGAGCAAGTCGGCGAGGGAGTCACTGCTGTGAAGCCAGGCGATCGTGTCGCCTATACAAGTGTTATAGGTTCTTACGCTCAGGCGGTGATTGCCCCCGCCGACATGCTCGTCGCGCTTCCTGCCGAACTGAGCTTTGAGCAAGGCGCCGCGTTTCCATTGCAGGGAATGACCGCACATTATTTGCTGCATGAGTTCCATAAGATAAAGAAGGGCGACACTGTTTTGATCCATGCTGCCGCAGGGGGCATGGGGCTTTTATTGGTCCAATGGGCGAAACATTTAGGCGCGGAAGTATTCGGCACTGTTTCGACTGAAGAAAAGGCAAAACGAGCCAAAGAGGCGGGCGCCGATCATGTCATTCTCTATACTGAGAGAGACTTCGTCGAAGAGGTAAAACGCATCACCAACGACAAAGGCGTAGACTTCATCATCGATGGCGTGGGCAAGGACACTTTTACGCAGAACTTGCAAGCGGTAGCGACGCGCGGTCATGTAGTTATTTTCGGTGCTGCCAGCGGCGCTGCAGATCCTGTTTTGCCCAACTCGTTAATGGCAAGAGCCATCACCATATCCGGTGGCAGCCTTTACAATTACTTGCGCGATCGCAAGGAACTGTTGATGCGAGCCAATGATGTTCTAGCCGGTATAAAAGAAGGCTGGTTGAAACTGACGATCGATCATGTGCTGCCATTGAGCGAAGCAGCCAAGGCGCAAGCCCTTTTGGAAGACAGAAAGACAGTCGGCAAGGTGGTTTTGATCTGCAACAGCTAGCCGGATTTCGAAGGGGCGATGCATGGCATCGCCCTTACTGGGTTTTCTTGTCTTGAGATTGCGCCAACTTGAAATTGGTTTCGCGCACAAAACCCTGCCCTGGCGCGCCATCCATCATGTTAATCACGGCAGCCATTTTGGACATGTCGGAAAGAATGCGGCGCTCTTTGACGCCGGTCACTTTTTGATTTATGGCGACGACCAGATCGCAAGATTGCATCAAAGTGTCGACTGAGAATTGGTTTATTGCAGCGTAGCCTTTGAGAACGACTGATGCTTTGCGGCGACCGATGCCGTCTTTTGGTTTCAAATCAATACGCTTCAGCAATCGCTTTCCTGCCACCAGTTCGAATCCCGGTTTAAGCGCCACCACCTTGGTGTCGCTGCCGACAAAAGGTCCGCCTTCCAGCTTGATGCGAACGCTCTTGCCGAGTCCATCAATATTCATGACTCGGATTACGTCATCAGAGTTTTTGATGATGGCATCACCATTTGCCATGATTGCAACCTTGCCCAATTCTGTTTTTACAAAAGCGGTTTGCGAAGGACGCCTGACCGAAACGAGAACAGCGCCGACAGAGAGTTCGACAGAAATTGGAGAAGGACGCGTATAGCGAGTGTCTTGCTCTGCTCGTACAAGCACCCATTCGCCTTTATCTTTGCCGTCTTCTTCTTTGGGAAATTCGTTGATTTTAAGCGGAATCAGACCCGACATCGCCGTCGGTAAGTTGATCCCCGGGAAAGACAAATTCCCTAAAGTCTGAGCTGGATTGGTGACGTCCGTCGGAACGAAAATAGGCGTCTTCGTGTCGGTGGGAGGCGGCAACGGCAAAATCGGTGGTAGATGAGGCGGCGTAACTTCGGGAGGAACATAGACGGGCGGTTGGACGTTGTGGCCGCCGTCGCCGCCACCGCCGCCGTGGTCCCGACCTCCTCCTCCAGTATCTATCGGAGGTCCGC
Organism: uncultured Candidatus Obscuribacterales bacterium; assembly: GCA_964531315.1. Classification (GTDB taxonomy): domain Bacteria; phylum Cyanobacteriota; class Vampirovibrionia; order Obscuribacterales; family Obscuribacteraceae; genus QKMZ01. The sequence continues at coordinate 12,011 of CAZHEZ010000093.1, forward strand.
CACCATGATCTCTGCTTTGTGACAAAGCAGGCAATGTGGAAGCTGCCGCAAGCGCAAAGGTTGCTGCCATGACCGCAAGGTTCCGTTTATTCAAATTGTCTTTGAAACTTGCCATGACCGACCATTCTAAAAGACTTAGCACGTCAAGTAAGGAGATATATTTAACCTCTCTCGGCGCATTTCTGGGGCAATAAAGAAGGGATGCAGTCAGCGAGTCACTGTTGCCAGTAGTTTGTCTCCCAGCTGAAGTGACAAAATCGCTGAAAGTCAGTCGCACACAACTGCAATGCTCACTTGGCTAGTTCAGTAGGATGTCAGCATGTTTTTACCCAAATGGGTATGATGTGATTTCTATCCCTTTTGGAGGAAAGGACATGACGCTTAACGATCCGCGAAATCTGTATAACCACGCGACTGATGCGTCATCAAATACAAGTGGCGCGCTTATGCATGTAAGGTTCCAAGGCTCAAGTCGCGATATCGCCTTAGACATTCTCGAAGTAGAGGGTGGCAGTGCCGACGAACAAATCAAGCGTGCGGTCGCCGCCTTCCTCGATGTCGATGTAAAAGAGCTGGCATTGATGGTCATCGAACGCCACGAAAACGGCAACATGACTATTCGTCCGCCGGCTGTCTTCGGCTAAGGATGTTGTCGCCAACTGCGGCAAACAGCAAGCATTCGACGTTAGCGTTGAGGATTTGTTTTGTCCTCGGGCTAACATCGGTGTCGCTGTGCAATCCTGTCTGGGCGAGCGAAACAAATGACAAATCCACTTGATCTCATCAACAAGTTCGCCGCGAGAGAAAATGAACTCGTGGGTTCAAACATTTTTGCCCCTGTGCTCAAGGGCATGACAGTGCGCGTTCGCATTGGTGGTGTAATTTGCGAGTTGAAAACAAACGATCGCACATTTGAAGGATGGGCAATACTGGAAGTAAAAAGTTTGAAGCGCGCGAAGATTGTTGGAACGCCCACTCTCAAGCAGGTCTCTGAGTATCTTGGGTTGTTTCCGAAATTGCGTCTGGTCTTGATCAATCAATTTGAAGATTGCTGGTGGGCCTTGATGGCTTCTACGGGAGAAAAGCGAATTCAATTGTCTGGACCGGTGCCCATTCGTCTGATCAGGCAAGCGAGCTCATTCTCGACGGTCATCGTTCGCTGCGACGGCGCCAATTTTTGGTATGAGAAAGACGATAAGGCACGCAATCCTGTGCTTGCTCGCCATCTGCGCCAGGCACTGGAGAAGCGCATTGTGCCTGAAGAGGTCCGCTATTCAGGTATGGTGCCGGCCGAGGCTCTGGCTTATCACATGGCCTATTTGCAAACCGATCCTCAATATGTGTTAGGAAGAGGAATTGCGCTGGACGAGCGCATTCGCAAGGCGCTGCAACATTCAGGCGCGCAATTGGATGCGTTTTGGCATCAGGGCGACGAATCTCTAACCGTGCGCTTTATAGTCGACGGTGCAACGCATGTTTGCCATGTCAAAAACGATCTGACATTGCAGAGTGCCGGCATTTGCCTGCGCGGTGAAGATCAAAACTTCGATCTGTCCAGCTTGGTCGGCGTTATTCGCGAGAGCGGCAGAAGGGATGCTGACTGGGATTAATGAGGAGAAGTGATGGACGAGCGACTCATACATGAGCATGCAGCTCGAGGCGATGCGGCGATGCACAAGCTTTCTCGGCTCAGCATTGCGATTTGCGGCGTCGGCGCGCTGGGATCTAACCTAGCTTACACGCTTGTGAAAATGGGTGCAGTCAATGTTCTTTTACTCGATAAAGACAGGGTTGAGTCGCGTAATGTCGGTACCCAGATCTATGGACTCGATGATGTCGGCGCACCGAAAGTAGAGATGCTGAGGAATCGTTTGTATAGCGATACTGCTCAGGAAGTCAAAATCGTCAATAAAGAATTGACAGATAAAAATGTGACGAAACTACTCGGCAAGCCGCAGTTGATCGTTGATGTTTTCGACAATTCTGCATCAAGAAAACTCTTGCAAGACTACTGCATAAGTGAGTCGATCGATTGCTTGCATGCCGGTGTCAACGATCAGTACGGTGAGATAGTGTGGAACGAGAAGTATCTTGTCCCGCCCGACGTCGGTCTTGATCTTTGTGATTACCCGTTAGCCAGAACCCTGGTTTTACTTGTGGTGGCGGCAACCGCAGAGGCGATCATGCGATTTCTGACTTCAGGAGAGAAGCACAACTATTCGATCACGCTCGGCGATCTCAAAATCAACGACGAAACAAGATAGTTTTGTAGCTGCCGCCTTGCAGGAAGCTTTTTTGGCGCGTGCAACGCGCCAGCTACGATCGCTAAAGCTACATCGAAACTAAAGTCGGATTATAGGTCGTGACCATCTGGTGCACGAGCCTGAAAACATCATGACTGTCGCTGGTGCGACCTTGTTCTTCATAACAATCGGCAAGCTTCACAAGAATATTGCTGGCGTGCGGATGGTTGGGACCGTACTCGTCCGACACCGCTGATAAAGCCTCTCTATAGAGCTGCTCCGTCTCGTCGTAATTGCCATCTTCAAGACACACTTCAGCCTTTTGTATAAGCTGTTTCCACGAGAGTGCGTGCGAAAAGGAATTCATTCAGAGTGTTGAAATTAGTTTCAAAGGAGGAAGATGTTCAAATAGTAATACATGCACCAGCTACGCTAATAGTGCTTGTATCAAATTATTATCAATGCGGCTCTCACCATTGATCCTTATTGTGAGAGCGTTCTCAGGATCTCGAATGAATTCCAAACCAATGGAAGCGTATGGACAATCTGTGGCAAATTGTAGGCACGAAGAATAACCTTAGCTGGAACAGTTTGGCACCAAGCAGGATTTTTTAGAACGTGGTAAGTTGGTTTTAGCCTGTGCTCCAACTGTTGGAGCTTACAATCGATTTTCACTCGAAATCTTGCGAAAGATAAAAACAGCTTCCTCGACTCGTACAGGCACTTCTTTACTCTTAAGATGAACAGCTAGACCCAGCAGCAGCGGGAACTTGCGAACTTTTATTGCGTCCACCTCTGTGGCAAACAGAAAGTGGGACTTCTATGAGCGAATTTATTGCGCCAAAGCCTGACCCAATAACACTGAATTTAGTGAAGGCAATCATACCGATTTATTTGCAGTCCGAAAGGCTTGCAGTGCGACCTTCGGAACACTGTATGGATGTAATTCGCGCACACCGGGACATCCCTACGGTGATCGCGCTCAACCATATTGATCGCTGCGATCCATCGGTAGCAGCAACTCTTTCAACAATGTGCGGCGACGAAAACTATTACCTGGCTGCCCGTGAGCTTTTTGACGATAATTTCGGCATTCGCGGTTGGCTTATGCAGCACTGTGGAGTTTATTCCGTGATTAGAGGCATGCCGGAAGACGCCGAATCCCGCAAGGCTACTATTTCTTTGATTGCTGCCGGAAAACATAAATTGGTGATGTTTCCTGAAGGTGATGTAACCGGGCGCGATGACGTTGTCTCACCTTTAAAGAAAGACGGCATCCGCAATATATTTGAGGCGCAAGAAAAGTCTCTGAAAACCGATGCACAAAGAGCAGTGCATGTGATTCCAGCGGCCATCTATTATCAGGTGCACGACGATGCCTGGCAGCCTTTGAACAAATGTCTGCTTGCAATGGAAGCCTGCCTGGGTCTTATCGAAGGAAGCGGCCCGACAGAGACTCGAATCAACCGGGTGTTGGAAAGAATGCTTCAGCGGTTGGAAGCCAGTTATGGCGTCGATGCGAAAGGTCATCCGACCAGCGCACACTCTCGCATTCGCCATTCCTCTGCACGCTCAGCGCTTTCAACGAACGCTCGGTTAGTAAATCTATGTCGGCATATCATCAGTGCCGTAGCAAATATTACCGGCGCGCAAGTTTTGGAAGACCCATCTATTCATGTGTTTCTTTACTCAGTGCGGGGGAAATTGCTCCGCATGAATGAGACTGTGGATGATATGACTGGGACATTTGATGATAGGTTGCGGGCTGAAACCATCGAACGGTTGGACACCTGCACAAGAGATCTGGATCGCGTGCAAAACTTGCTTATTCTTGCCTCGACACTCCATCAAAAACCTCGCACCCTTGATGTGCTGTGGCGTGTGATCGACAGGTTAGAGCACCTTGTGCTGGGCCGTCCTTCCGTGAAAGGAAGCCGAACTGCCTGGATTGATGCCGGCGAACCGATTAGCCTTTTGCGCCGCAGTCGAGACTACAGGGTGCACCCGGCTAGCGCGGTAGAGCGCGCGGAAAAACGACTAAGGGCAGCCATGCAGACTGTACTGGACCAATTAAAGAAACCGCAGCCGGCTAGAGAAGAAGCCGCATAGATCATTTGCACCGTTGCACCTGTCCGTCGTAGCGGGCGCGTTGCACCTGCCCTTCGTAGCGGGCGCGTTGCACCTGCCCTTCGTAGCGGGCGCGTTGCACGCGCCTGAAAAATTGCCGGGTGCAACCCGGCGGCTACGATCATCTTTGTACGCAAGCTGCGCGAGGTTGTTCGTGTTAGCGGTCGATCATCTTGCCGCAAGGCTTCGGCATAAAAAATGACACAACCGTTCCGATCAGGAAAACGCCCGCGATTGAGGACGCGGCCATCGCATACGAACCACCCAGTACCCTGATTAGCTCGCCGCTTATCAAAGTCGCTACCGCTGCGATCAGCCTGCCTACGTTATATGTGACACCAAATGCAGTGCTGCGGATGCGAGTTTCATACAGTTCGGGAATATAACCCCACAGCAACACGAAAGGCACATGGGCAAAGAAACCAACGGCGAAAATGCATGGAAAAATCAGAGGAGAGAATGTCTTAAACGACATGAACATTGTCACTGTGGCGATGAATGCCAGAGTAAAAGTCCAGCCCATACATTTTCTGTATCCCAGCTTTGTAATGATCAAACCGCCAAGAATGCCGGACATAATCATGCCGATGTCTTTGAAGAACATGACGTGGCTGCGTGCTTCTACAGCCAGATTGCCTGTGATTTGATTGACCCAGGATGGAATCCAGGAAAGTACTGCCCACCAGGTGATGATTGCGCAGCTTGTTAGCATTGAGACGATGCAAGTCTTGCGGATGTTTTCCTTCGAGAAAAGCGTAGCGAATGCCGGTTTTAAGAGTTCGTGCTGTTCGTCTGTGCGATGGTCAATGTGGGTATTTTCAGCTTCCGTTCTGGCATTTTGCATGCGCGTGAAGTTTTCAGGCTCTTTCAGTTTTGTCCGAATGTAGAGCGTCAGGAATGCAGGCGCAATGCCGGCGACGAAAAGCCAGCGCCAGCCGAAACCGCCAAGCAAAAGATTGAGACCGGCGGTGAATAAATAGCCGACTCCCAGTGATGTTGCCATAAATCCGACCGCATGAATGCGAGATTTCTTGGGCCAGCATTCAGTCAAAAGCACCGCTCCAATGCCCATTTCGCCGCCAATACCGGCACCAACCAGAAAGCGATATATGCCCATTTCCCACCAACTGTGAGCGGTGGCGCACAATCCTGTGCAGAGCGCATACACGAGAATGGTCAAGGTCAGGGTCTTGGCTCGGCCGATGCGGTCGGCCAGCCAACCGAAGAATCCAGCGCCGATTGCCCAACCGACCAAGAAAAGCGCGATTATGTAGGAGCCGAATTGGCCAATCATAGCGGTGTCTTTTGAGCCGACCAGCTCGGAGACAGCCGGAAACAGGACCATGGCGAAAATCGAGGAGTCAAAGCCGTCGAAAACACCGCCCAGCCATGTCGCCAAAAGCACGTGCCACGGCTTGGGACCGTCATCTTTCTGTATGTGTTCTTGAACTTGTGCTGCCTGCGTCACCTTGTTCTCTTCCTGTGCTGCCGAGGGCAGTTCGAGAACCGAACCCTTTGCCATATCGCGACCCCATTAAAGCGTCAGTGGTCGGAAGTATTTGACTTCCGATGATCTTCTCCAGGCAGGCAAAGACGGCGCCTGCGTCAGTGAGGGGAGCCTATAGTAATAAATATTGGAGATCTCAATATTAAATTTTGAGTTGCAAGGCTGAGTGGTTGGCATATCCTGGCGTTCGTTTATTGCCCAATGGCGTCGGGTAAAGATCCTTAGACGGTTTGGCATTGTTGACACATTGGAGATTGAATTGAGCACATCTGAGACACAAGTGCTAAATCGGCAACCTTCACAAGAGTGCGCGACTGTTTTGGAAAGGTTGCTTGACGACATGCAAGTGAGACTCAATGAGGATGACAGGAAATTCAAAGAGTCATTGGCGGGTGCGAGCCCAGCGGAAAAGGCAAAATTGTTCAAAGGGCGATTGCAGTTTAATCCACTCGATAAGACTGCTATAGAAGGTCTAGACAACCCCATGCAGAAAGAAGTCTTGCTGGCTTGTATTCAGGACAACCTGAACTACGTCGCTTGGAGGGTTGAGAATCTCGGTCCTTCTGGTGATTTGGAAGATGAGGAAGACGACGAAGACGAAGCTGCACTCGAAGAGGCCAGACGGCGCAACAGCAGAGCAGTTCACGTAAACGAAATATTGAATTTTTTGGTCAACAAATCACACGAATTCTCGCACGACGAGATACTGTTTTTGATCGACTCCGCCAGTTCTGAGTTCGAAGATGAAAACACTGGTCTGCCACTCAGTAAAATCATTCAAGTAATTGAAACTTATATAAAGAAGCATGGGCGCGATTCGCAAATCGATCAAAAACTGCCCATAGTTTTGCAGGCGCTCAATAAGTATGGGTATAAAGCGTCTTACAAAAAGATGGTCGCGACAGTTAAGAGCTTGTCTGGCTCGAAATAGAAGGAGCTGGAATGAGTATCTGCGTGCGATATTTCAGGGTGCCTAACGATCTCCTGGAGGAAGTCATTTCCGAAAGGGATGATGATGATTGTGAGGACGAACCTTCGACTTCCAGTTCTTACACTGCCTATCCCAGTCTGAGCCTGGACAAGGCGTGGGACATGCTGCATCTGTTTCTCACCGGTGCAAAAGAGGAGACAGGTGAGCCTTTGAGCAAGGCCATCCATGGCAACGGTGAAGCTGTTGGTGATGAATCGGACGGGGTTTATTATTTGCTGCCTGCCGAAGTTAATGAAATTGCTCATGCACTCAAGGCGCAGGATCCTGAAGCTCTTGCGGCCAGAGTATTGGCAATGGATGCCGAAGAACTTGATGAGCTGGAAATATACAGCTTTGATTCAGATGATGTTGAGAGTGCGGTGCTGGAAGCCAGATGCAATTTTGACCTGACCCGCGAATTTTATGAATCGGCAGCGGCTGCTGGCGAAGGCGTAATTTTGAATGTCGGATAAAAGACGTTATTGATAGATCGCCGCCCGGTGAAAAGGCCCGAGCGGCGAAAAATGCGTTGTGATTGGACCGAGAAAAAGGTTCGCGTGTACAAGTTTTCCGGGCACGTTTTGACGCTCTACCACTGAGCTACTCCCACACAGTGGGAGATAGGATTCGAACCTACGACCTTCCGCTTAACAGGCGATTGTAAGCCCAAAAGGTTGGGGTACACACGGAAGCCTGAAGACGCCTGTGGCCGGACTATGTTCCCGAGAAATGTGGCTTTTTCCAAATTTGTCTTTGCCCGCCCTGATTTCCTGTCTGAAAAGTCTCAGAAAGGGAGTCGCCGCCCGGTGAAAAGGCCCGAGCGGCGACAAATGCGTTGTGTTTGGTCCGAGAAATAGGTTCGCGTGTACGAGTTAGACGGGCGTTGTTTTTGAGATTCGAACTCAATTCCCTGTTTTGGAGGAAATCACCGATTGTAAGCCCAACAGATTGGAGTACACACGGAAGCCGAGAGACGCCTGCGGTTGGACTATGTTCCCGGAGCCTAGGCGCGTTTTTTCTTCTGACTGTTATTAGACGCTTTGGTTTTTGACTTGCTAACTTTTTCCTTGGCTGGAGCAGCCTTGGCCTGACTTTCCAGCTTGCGCAGTCGTTCACTCAGATCGTCCAGTGCTTTCGTCAGGACTTTGATTTGTTCTTTTGTGGGTGGTTTTGACTCAGTTCGACCTTCCTGGTCTATTCTTTCGTTGATCCAGTTACGCAACAGAGTGCTGATGGTGACCTTGTTCTTTTCAGCAATCTCGTAGATAAGTCGAATGCGATCGGCCGGCATGCGGAAATTGAGAAGCTCACTTTTAATCGCCTTTTCGCGCGCCACGCTGCGAGCGTTATCGGGTTTTTTGTCTTTCATATCCGCTCCTGGGTCGGGATGCTCCGCTGTAAGACAATTGTAAGACGGAATGTCTTACACGTCAATGAAATCCGAAACGCCAGCCGTGCTTTCGGTGATATACTTCGCAAGTTTGTGGAAATGGCAACTGTGCTATCGGAAAATTTCGGCAGATGCGTGGACTGTTTTGGCGACAGACATTGCAGATGATTTGGAATCAAAAATACCAATCGCGAACCCCATCATTTTGAAATACTTCAAAGCCAATGTTTCATGAAATTCTAACCAAGCGGATGATTCTTCGGACACTGCAGCCTGCCGACGCTGAGGCAATGTTTGCATATCGTTCTCAACCGGAAGTCTGTAAGTATCAATCCTGGGAGCCCCAGTCACTGCAAGAAGTACAGTCGTTCATAGTTAATATGGCGAATGCGGAATTCGACACAGTCGGTTGGTACCAAATTGGAATTGCCTTGCAAGGGGATGCCACTTTGATCGGTGACTGCGGCATTCACATTCTTGAAACGGATACACGCCTGGCGGAAATTGGAATAACCATAGCCCCAGCTTGTCAATCCAAAGGTTATGCCACCGAAGCGATGCATGCCGTCCTCAATCTTCTCTTTGTGGACCTTTGTAAGCATCGTGTATTTGCTTCAGTGGATCCGCAGAACTTACCTTCAATGGCGCTAATGGAACGTATTGGATTGCGAAAGGAAGGACAGCATATCCAGAGTCTCTGGTTCAAAAACAAGTGGGTCGACGATGCTATATTTGCCATGCTAGCGAGTGAGTGGCATCAATTGCACAGTGCAATGACCGCAAAACGTGCCGACATTTGTTGAGCATAGTCAAAACAATCGAAGCCCCAAAAGAGCAACTCAAATGTTTAACAGGTCCAAAACTTTCCGTAACAACTCCACTCTCGCCCTGGCTGTGGTGCTTTGTATAAGCGCTACTGCAACAGCCGGCGCGTCCGGCCCGACAGCAAAAGAAGAAATGAAAGACCCATACATGTGGCTTGAAGATGTCTCAGGTAAGAAGGCTCTTGACTGGGTGCGCAGTGAAAATGCCATTTCCACAAAAATACTGGAGGCTTTACCTGATTTTACGCCCATAAAAGAAAGGCTGCGAGCCATTTTGGATTCAAAGGAACGCATTCCTTATGTCACAAAAGAGGGTAAGTATTACTACAATTTTTGGCGTGATGACAAAAATACACGTGGGCTGTGGCGCCGCACAACGCTGGAAGAATATAAAAAAGACAAACCAGCTTGGGAAACGGTTCTCGATTTGGATAAGCTCGCCGCTTCCGAGAAGGAAAACTGGGTCTGGAAAGGCAATCAGATTCTCTATCACGACTATGACCTGGCTCTTGTTGAGCTTTCCCGTGGCGGAGCCGATGCAGGCGTAGTGCGAGAATTTGATTTGACAAAAAAGGAATTTGTCAAAGATGGCTTCAACTTGAGCGAAGCAAAATCCGATGTTGCCTGGCGCGACCGCAATAGTTTATTTGTTGGTACGGATTTCGGCGCCGGGTCTATGACTGATTCCGGCTATCCGCGCATCGTAAAGGAATGGAAGCGCGGTACTCCGCTTTCGGCGGCGAAAACTCTTTTTGAGGGCAAGAAGACTGACGTTGGTGTAAATGGATACATGGACCATGACCACGGTCAGACCTACGAATTCATTTCTGCACGTCCGACATTCTTTTCGGAGGATGTGTATCTTCGACGCGGCGACAAGCTCGTGCAAATAGATAAACCGGCTGATGCAGTAGTGCTTACATACGATAAAAATATCCTGCTTCGCTTGCGCTCAGATTGGACGGTCGAAGGTAAGACGTACAAGTCCGGCACTCTTCTTACGGAAGACTTTGAGGCGTATCTCAAGGGAGAGCGAAAGTTTGACGTTTTGTTTGAGCCGACAGAAAGAAGTTCACTTGATACCGTGGACTCTACCAAAAACTATCTTATTTTGACTGAGTTGGATAACGTCAACAGCCGTCCTTATCTCTTTTCGCATAAGAATGGAGTTTGGGAACGCACCAAAATGGATGTTCCTGCCTTTGGCAGTGTCCACATTTCAGGAATAGATCCTGACGAATCCGACGCCTATTTCATCACCATTACAAATTTCCTCACGCCGTCCAGTCTTTACCTTGGTACAGCCGGTCAACCCAGTCTGGAATTGCTGAAGCATTTGCCCGCGTTTTTCAAATCAGAAGGCTTGGAAATACAGCAGTTTGACGCAAAATCGAAAGATGGCACACGTGTCCCTTATTTTATGGTGGCGAAGAAAGGTTTAAGACTGGATGGCGGCAATCCAACTCTTTTGTATGGCTACGGCGGTTTTGAGCATGCACTATTGCCACAATATAATTCGCTCGTTGGCTCAGCGTGGTTGGAGCGCGGTGGTGTCTATATATTGGCCAATATTAGAGGCGGTGGAGAGTTCGGACCGGCGTGGCACAATGCCGCCCGCAAAGAAAATCGTCAGCGTGCATATGATGATTTTATTGCAGTTGCTGAGGACGTGATTGGGCGCAAGGTCACTTCCCCAAAACATCTGGGCATTGAAGGGCGCTCAAATGGCGGATTGCTCATGGGAGTGATGCTCACGCAAAGACCCGACCTGTTCGGCGCGGTTCATTGCGGCTCGCCACTTCTGGATATGCGCAGGTACAACCATCTGCTTGCCGGCGCCAGCTGGATGGATGAATATGGCGATCCGGACAAAGCTGACGAGTGGGCTTATATATCCAAATATTCGCCATATCAAAATGTGCGCAAAGACAAAACATACCCACCCATTTTGATCACCACGTCCACTAAGGACGATCGTGTGCATCCCGGTCATGCGCGAAAATTTGCCGCCCTTCTCAAAGCGCAAGGACACGATATTTTGTATTACGAAAACATTGAAGGCGGCCATGGTGCAGCTTCGAATAATGAGCAAGTCAGTTTTATGGAAGCGCTTAGCTATAGCTTTTTATGGAGCAAGCTTAAGTAAGACCGCTCCGGCCCCTTACTGAAATCTGAAAAAGTGCCTGAAACTCTTTTGCCTGCTGTAAGCGGTGCTCACCAAGCGCGTTTTTAAAACCTGTGCCAGAATGAACCCTTGGTTGGGTGGTTCAGTGACAGTGGACTCTTATCTTGATTCGGTTTTTTCGCGGGCAACCGCGGGAACGAGTTAGGTAGGAGCCCAGTTTGACCGTGCTACCTGGAGATAAAATCATGTTTGACGAGCAACTACTCAATTCCAATTTTGCTTCCGAGCAAGACTTCCGTCTGGCGGTATTGAACTCGTTGCTGCGCACTCCGCACCGCAACGTCACGCCGTTCGTTCCGTTGTTTTCCAGGCTCCAAGAAAAGGATCCGCTCTTTTTCTCGCGTCTTGCCTCGTGGTATTTCGACAATGGAACCGTGCATGATTTGAAGCAACTATTTATTGCTTTGCTGTGCATTTCCAATTTCGATGAGACCGATCGCGAAGCTGGCCTGGCGATGCTGCAAAAGCTGCCTCCGTTTCAAGTGGAGCGCGTCTTGCGCATGCTCAAGGGCTACCGCTCTGGTGAAACATATATGGTGGGAATCGCGAAGTCCATTCCGCGCTCTTTCCGCACAGCTATCGAGCAATATCTAAGAGAGCGTGAGTCTGACGAGCGTTCGTTTGACTCTGCGGTTTTGCATGCGCGCAAGTCCATGAAGGCTCTTTATGCGACTTTCCGCATCAAACCCGGCCCTTATGCTCAGAAGATCTTGTTTGACGAGACTCCTCCTGACGGCAGCAAAGCTGCGGTTTTGAAAGAGATTGCCAAGGCTGAGCACCCAACCGATCAGGCGCGCTTGATTGTGGAGAACAAGATTCCTTATCGAATCGCTGTCAGTCTGATCAAGCAGATGACGCCTGCCGTGCTGGTGTCCATTGTTAATTCGATGACTCCGCAAGAGGTGATCAACAACCTGGCCAGTTTGAAGCGCCGCGGCGCACTCGATGATCCTGATCTTCGCAAGTTGATCGAGGGCAAGCTCGAGGCGGGTAAAACCGACAAGAGAGTGTCGGCGCTCAAGACTCGTGAGGCATTGAAGGTCGCCGCTGTCGATGGCGATCTCGCCAAGATGGTAGAGGACGTCGGTAACCAACAAATTAAAGCGAAGGGTCGAATCAAGCGGTCTACAGCATTGCTTGTAGATAAGAGCGGTTCGATGACTCAAGCGATTGAAGTTGGAAAGCTGATCGCCAGCATGGTCGCGCCAATTTGCGAGGCTGGGCTGTATGTCTATGCTTTCGACTCGATGTCTTACGACATCAAGGCGAAGGGCAATACACTTGCCGATTGGGAGCGCGCCTTCAAAGGAATCGCAGCGGCCGGAAATACTTCCTGCGGTGTTTGCATCGAAGTGATGCGCAAACGCAAGGAGAAGGTCGATCAAATCGTGATTGTCACCGATCAGGGTGACAACGCGCAGCCTTTGATGCATGACGCCATAAAGAAGTACGCCGAAGACCCAAACATCGGCGCAATGCCCAGCGTGATTATTGTGCACATCGGCAATCCGTCGAATTTTGTAGAGAAAAACCTGACGGCCGTCGGCTGTGAGGTTGATGTCTACTCATTTTCCGGCGACTATTACAGCTTGCCTGCCCTGGTGCCAATGCTGGCACGAGGAACGAAGCTCGATCTTCTCATGGAGATCATGGCGAGAGAACTGCCTGTGCGCGAGCGCAAGCCGGAACTCGTCGGCTCCGGGAAGAGTTAGGTTAAATCAGAACTGAAGATACGCGCCAGAACGAAATCGATTCTGGCGCGTATTCTATTGCTTTTTGTTTATTGTTTTGATATATATCTAATTAGATAGAGATCAAAATAGATAATCATCTAAATACGGTGCAATCATGGCTAGTGTTGAATTTTCGAGAATACTCTCTTTCTTCAAAGCGCTTTCGGACGAGAGCCGGCTGAAGATTGTTGGGGCGCTTGCGTCGAATGAGCGCAGCGTGGAAGAGCTTGCAACTTTGCTGGAGTTGCGTGCTCCTACGGTTTCGCATCACCTTGCCAAACTTAAGGAAGTTGGGCTTGTCGAAATGCGCACTGAAGGGACGACTCACATCTATCACCTGGTTATGTCCGAGATGAGAGCGTTGACTAAGCGCGTCTTGTCACTCGATACGATTGAGACATTCAGTGAGGATGTTGTTCCTGATGCATGGGAAAGGAAGATACTGGGTGATTTTTTCGAGGGTCAACGATTGAAGGAAATCCCCGCCAGTCGCAAGAAGCGCGAAGTAATTTTGCGTTGGCTGGTAGAACGTTTTCAATTCGACAAACGATATTCGGAAAAAGAAGTAAACGGGATCATTGGTAAGCATCACCCTGATTTTGCGACGCTTCGTCGTGAATTGATCTGTGCGAAATTGCTTGTACGCGAAACGGGCGTCTACTGGCGCCCGTAAGTCCATGCACTTGCACGCGCCAAGTACCGTCTTTCATAAATGCATTCACCTATGCAAAAGCCAGATTTTTCTTTCTGCCAAATCGATGTTATATTGCCAGCCTTCGAAAAATTCGTGACCAAGTAATGGTAGTTCCGAGACATTGGTCTCCAAGTGCATGCTCACACGCACATTGTTTTTGTCGATTGGGCCCAGCCGCACATGGGAAGCTGAGTATTCTAAACACTTACCAGAACCTGACACTCCGTAATGCGAGGTAGTGATGGCATCGTCGGGAGGTACAAGTCCATATTGTTTTGCTTGTGCGGAACTGAAAAATGAAATGCCTGAAGCAGTATTGCCCGTGTCAAGTATCATCGGAAGCTTCTTGCCGTTTATCTCAACGTCAACAACAATTCGGTTGCCAGATTCTTGAAAAACAAACGGAATGAATTGCCCTGATCGAGAAGCCGCTGCGATGGAACCACCTTTGCGCCTCAAACGAATGCATTTGGCGCTCTGGTCGACAGTGTAATCGAAGAATTTCAAAAAGCCTTGCCCGATTAGGGGTTCAGCTTGATTATTGTTGATCACCGCTAATGGGCAATTGGCAATCGAATATGGGCCGACTTTAATTGTCGCACTCATACTCCAATAGTTCTGGCGCGCATCGTTGGAAGACCCGCCCGTCGTCCCGAGCGCTTTTCCATCTGGTGGTCGAATTCCGATCTTTTCAATCTGATCTCTTCCAATGGTAATTTCCGGTGCACCAGTGTCTAGCAGCATTTCGATCGAGCGATTGTTGATCTCGACGGGCACAAGCATCTGTTTGCCAGTCTCGCGGTAGTAAATCGCACCTTCTTCAGGACCAGAAACAACGGAGTTCGATTCAGCCGTTGTGTCTCTTCTGAACGAAGTTGAAGGCGCAGGATCTCCATTCGAAGTCGTATGCGGGAGCGGTTCTAGCTGGCGTAAGATTTTGTCTGCATACTGCCCGATTGCAGTGCCAGGAGACATCAGCACCACTTGCTTGTAGAGATATTTTGCTCTGCCAAGATTGCCCGATTGCTGATTGCAGACAGCAGCGTAGTAGTAAACAGTTGCATTGGGCGGCTCGGAGACAAAGCATGTTTCAAACATCTGAGCGGCTTCTTTATAGCGTTTTGCTTGATAGAGTTTGTACGCTTGCGCGGAACCTTCTGCGGCCAATGCGCAGGTAGGTACAGCGACAAACGACGCGGCGCAGCAGAGCACGCCGCCCAGTACCGCGGCAACCAATGTCAATCTTTGTTTTCGTTTCAAAGAGACTTACCCGAACAGCCCATAACGGAGATTATCCCCGATCGGTGCTGGCTGCGGAATGCTCTTGCACAGAGAATTGGTTTGTCGATTTGTAAGAGAAGTCAGAACCTAAGACGCTTCGCCGATTTTTTCCGGCTGTTTTTGCGACTCGCCGTCCGAGCATCCTGATGCAGCCGCCACTACTTTTGCTCGGGCTGCCATCAGTTCATCGGCGTGCTCTTGCGCCCATTTTTCCAAATGGTCGAGGACCGGAATCAAAGTCTTGCCTAATTCCGTCAATGTGTATTCCACACGTGGGGGTACTTCTGCAAAAATGGTTCGCCTGACCAGACCGTCAGCTTCCAGCTCACGAAGCTGGTGCGTCAGCACCCGTTGGGTGACACCTTTAAGCTCGCGCCTCAATTCATTGAAGCGCAGAGTGCCCTTCTTCAATTTGCATATAATAAGGACCTTCCACTTGTCGGAAATCATAGCCATAGTCGCCATGATTGGGCATTCGAGCTTTGCGTACATTTGGTCACCTGGTATCAAAATGGATACTACACTACAAAACGGTTCCTACTTGCGATTTTATACTATTTGATTCTAGTATGCCCCTTGCGATTCTGACAACCGCTTTTGTCAGAAATATTGTCGTTGGTAACGTTGAAAAAAGAGAAAGAGGAGAGAGATGATGATTCGAAAGAGTGCTGTGCTTGCCTTTGTGGCTTTTGGGCTGATTTTGCCGGGCGCCAAAGCAGCAACCAATGAGTGGAAGCTGGACCCGATGCATTCGGCAGCCCATTTCAGTATTAAACACATGATGATATCTACGGTCCGGGGTGGTTTTGGCAAATTGTCCGGAACCGTTGACTACGATGGCAAGGATCTTGTAGGTGCAAAAGTAAACGCAACAATCGATGTCACTACCATTGACACCGGTGAAGCAAAACGTGATGAGCACCTGAAGTCAAAGGATTTCTTTGAGGTCGAAAAGTATCCAACCATCACATTTAAATCGACCAAGATTAAAGCGTCAGGCAAAGGCAAATTCGCGATGACCGGAGAGCTCACTATGCATGGCGTTACAAAACCCGTCACTTTAGAGGTGGAGGGTCCAAGCCAGCAAATCGATGACAAGCATGGCAATTATAAAGTTGGCTTTTCTGCTAGCGGAACGGTGAATCGAAAAGACTTCGGCGTTTCCTACAACTCGGTTATTGATGGCGGCGGTTTAATGCTCGGCGAAGAAGTGCCGATCACGCTCGACATTGAGCTTTCCAAACCGAACGGCAAGGGTTCTGAAAAACCGAAAGGCTAAAGAATCGCTTGGGGCGGGATTTTTAAGTCCCGCCCCTGGCTCTCTATGTTCGGCTAATGGATGGGCATTAAATGAGCAAAGTACTTTTGGTGGAAGACGAAGCTGATCTCGCTTCACAGATCAAGCTCTCATTGACACGCGAGCATTACACCGTGGAAGTTGTCGACAATGGTGAAGCAGCACTGGATATGCTGCGCGTGTATCAGTACGACGTGATTGTGCTCGATTGGGGTTTGCCGGGAATGACCGGTCTTGAGGTGATGCGGAAGTTTCGCGAGAAAGGCGGTAAGACTCCCATTCTCATGCTCACTGCCAGATCCAGCATCGACGACCGTGCTGAAGGGCTGGATTCTGGTG
>CAZHEZ010000094.1:0-28570 GCA_964531315.1 uncultured Candidatus Obscuribacterales bacterium
CCACCCAGGAAGCCGAGAATGCCGGCATGCCTTTGAGCCATATGCTGCCTTATGTTGATGTCTTTTGCGACAGGGGTTATTTTACTTTGGAGGACACGCGCCGGATTTTTGAAGCGGCGCTAAAACTTGGTTTGAAAACACGTGTCCATTCCGACGAATTTGTCAATCTCGGCGCCACCACCCTGGCGGTTGAATTGGGTGCTGCCAGCGCCGATCACCTGCTCAATGTCAGCGACGAAGAGATAGGGCTTTTGGCGAAATCTTCGACAGTGGCGGTTTTGCTTCCCGGCACGTCCTTTTATTTGAATTTGTCCGAACATGCCCCGGCTCGAAAGATGATTGAGGAAGGAGTGGCCGTTGCTCTGGCCACCGATTACAATCCCGGTTCTTGCCACATATCGTCTTTGCCCTTCATCTGGGGACTGGCATGCCTCCATTTGAAGATGCTGCCGGAGGAAGCTCTGACGGCATTAACCGTGAATGGTGCCTGGGCGATTGGGCTGGGTTCTAATATCGGACAGTTGAGGCCGGGGTATCAGGCCGATGTCACCATTTACGATGTAAAACAATTGGAAGAAGTCCCATACAACATAGGCTGGAACCCCGTAAGACAGGTGATAAAGAAGGGGCGGACTGTCTATAGCAGATAGATACACTGGTGGGCCGTCGTGCCACCACCGGTAATATTTCACTTTCGAGAAAAAAACTTTTCTTTCTCCCTTGTCTTATTATCGGCTTTAGTTATAATTCTAAAGGCGCCACCACGGACGGGGCCATTTCAGAAAAAACGGTTGGTTCGACCGCAACACGCGATGAGAACTGACGGTTTCCTGGCAAGTTTTTATAATCAGAGCGGGGGATACGAACTGATGGCAGAGAGCATGCGCAAACCGCAAGAGTCGGCAAACCCTGCAGACCACGCAGCGCTTGGCGGATCGTTAGAAGGTTTCGATCAATTTTTCGAAGGTGAAGGGGACACCACTGTCGAAATTAGTGGCGATGCCACTATTAGTGGTGAAGTGATGCAGCAGCAAGTCGAAAAACTGCTCGAGAGAATGACCGAGTTGCTTTCTTTTAGTGTCGACCAGAGAGTCGAATCAGCCAGGATGGCCACACAACTGATCGACAATCAGCGTCAGCTGATTGCCACTCAGCAGATTCTCATTCGTCTGATGGAACGCTCCATTGACCTGACCCGGCATATAAGTTCCATTGAAGAGAAATTGCCCATGCTTTTTGAACTACCGCGCACCGTTGAAAGCATTCGCCAGAGACTGGTTCAATTGGAAGGCGTGGAAGTCGAGTAATTCTTTCGAGTCGAGTAATCGACCGGCTGAGCGCAGGCGCTGGACGGCAGAAATAAAACGAGCGGCGCCTGGCGTCGCCCTAGGGAAGATTAATTTCTGTGGTGGTCCTCCCACCCCTGGCGCCATATAGCTATTTACATATCGGCTCAAGAGCGTAGTATTGCCTGGACGGTGCCCGGAAGTGTTGGGCGCCTTCTCAGGAGAACTCGATGGAGCCTGGCGGCAGCGAACCCGGCGGATTTAACAGCACCGGCGGACAAGACTTCGGATATGTCAGTGATTTTGGCTTTGACCACGATCACCATGACGGTCATGGCGACCACGGCCACGGCGACCATGGACATGGCGACCACTTCGGAGATGATCACTCCGGCGGCGATCATGATGAAGACCATGATCACGATCAAGAGCAAACCCATCAGAAGCATGGGCATGGGCTGAAGGGATTAATCGCTCGCCTGCTCGGACTGGACAAGGATGCCGCTACATTGGGTGGCACAGAGGCCGGTTCTGACGCTGGTTCTCATCGACATGCCCAGCATGGTCAGCCGCCCTCGCAGTCGGTTATGTACAGCAGTGCACTGGCCGGCATCAGTCTTTCCGAAGCGTTCAAAGGCATTCGTGTCACTCCCAACTTTCTCTATTTGTGCTTGTTCGCCGGATTTACTCTCTGGCTTTTTGTCGTTTACTGGATTCGCCACAATGAGCCCCTGGCTAATCAGGTTTTGGGTACAGGAGCCGTAAATTCGCGCACGACCATAGACGACAGGCGTCTTCTCAACAGCGTTAAAGACGCCATGCCTTTTCGAACTTCGTCTACTTTCGGTGACATCTACACGCCAAATGCACCTCATGTCCCACCTGTTGAAGCAATCGATCAGCAGTTGATGATCAAAGCCGGCAATGCAAAACCTTTGCGGGCTGAAGCAATGGAGAGTGGCGTCCCGCAGACTTTGCAGCAAAAGTTGCTGAGCACGGCAGCAAAGCAACCATATGAGATGAGTTCCGCTGCCAATGGCTTTGCCAATCAGTTCGTCAATCAGGCGGTCAGTCAAGCATCTCAGCAATCGGGATATCCTGCCCTCAGTCCAGGGCAATTCCCGCAGCAGCAGAGAATCTCATCCTATGCGATTCCGCCCAGCGCTCAGAGACAACAAGGCTATCCGACCGCAGCCTATTCGCCGTATGCCAACCGTTATCCCAACACGATTGCCACGGCTGGGTCGTATAACGCCATGCCGCAACAAGGCATGCAGGCGCAGACGGTATATCCGATGGCGCCGCCTCCCCTGATGGCTGTGCCGCACGGCATGGGAGAAGTTCAGCAGCAATTCGGCTCCGCCTCCCCGATGATGATGCAGGGCACTGGCAGCACTCGGCTTAGAACCGTGATCAATCGCTGACCTTATCTTTCGGGCAGATCAAAATTTCTTTTCGCCAGAGTGTCAATCTCTTTTAGTTCTGCGGCTGTAAGCGGTTTCAAATCTGATGCGCCCAGGTTCTCTTGTGCCTGTTCCGGCGTTTTAACACCGGCGATCACCACGGACACCTCTTTCATCGAAAGGACAAATTTCAAGGCGGATTGAGTGAGGCTGCGCTTTTCCTTTACAAGAAACTGCAACCTCTGGGCGGCCTCGATGCGGGCTCTGATGTAATCAGGCGGCCAGCTTTGCCTGACGTCTCCGTCTTCGAAACTCAATTCGGGAATGTCGGCATATTTACCGGTCAGAAAGCCGTTGGCCAGAGGCTCTCTGGCGATGATGGCGCAACCGCCGGCAAAGGCGGAGGGCAAGAGACTTTCACAGGGGCGAGTGTTGAAAATATTGACGGGAATTTGGATGCAATCAGGCTGACTGACGGCAAGTGCGGTCATACCTTCAATTGGATCAAGAATGGAAATCCCCCAGGCTCTTATCTTCCCTTCTCGCTTGAGGTCTTGCAGGCATTCGTAGGTGCTCTCCTTTTTGAGCAGGCGCACGGGAGGATTGTGCAGCTGATAGACATCTACATAGTCGGTTTTGAGCCTGTCAAGGCTCTTCTCAAGCGCAAAGCGAATATATTCAGGCGTAAATGTTTGAAAGCCTCCGCCCTGATAAAAGTCGCTGCCTGCCTTTGTTGCAATGATCACGCGGTCGCGCTTGCTTTTCAGTGTTTTGCCTAAAAGCGTCTCACTGTGCCCGAAGCCATAGACGTCAGCGGTGTCGAAGAAATTGCAGCCCAAGTCTAAGGCTTTGTTAATCGCTTCGAGGGAAACTTTGTCATCTGTCTGACCGTAACTATGCCCATGCTCGTTGCCGCCAATGCCCCATGCGCCGAAGCCCACTTCCGAAACTTTTATGCCTGTATTGCCGAAATCTCTGTACTTCATGCATCCAGCCGTATAGCGATCCCTGCTTTTGCTTCACATTGAAAGGTCGTCTTTACGAAGTTTGTCAAAACCGTTAACCAATTACAAAGCGCGAAAAGCCTGATGAATAGACGGATAAATATACGATAGTCAGTCTATATTTCGTACTTGAATCTTCATAGAAGAGCTTCATTATTCATGAATACTGTCACAAGTTCGAAGATCAGTGTATTACAATAGCCGATTGGCTGACGGGAACTCTGGAGACCGAATTTTACTGATGGATGTTTATGACATAACCATAGTCGGCGGTGGTCCGACTGGCTTGTTTGGAACCTTCTATGCGGGTCTCCGTGGGCTTAAGACCAAAGTCATCGATGTGCTGCCGGAGCTGGGCGGACAGTTGACTGCTCTTTACCCGGAGAAATACGTCTACGATGTCGCCGGACACCCGAAGATCCTGGCCAAAGACCTGGCCAAGAATCTCGGCACTCAATCACAGTTGTTCAAGCCGGCTTTATGCCTGGGCGAGAAAGTCTTGAACATGCAAAAAATAGATGGCGATATCTGGCAGGTAGTTACTGACAAGACTCCAGATCACTACACTAAATCAGTGTTGTTGGCTCTGGGTGCGGGCGCTTGCGTGCCCAAGAAATTGGACATCGACTACAACAAAGACCTGGAAGGCGATGGCATCTATTACGCGGTCAAGAACAAAGAAAAGTTCCGTGACAAGAGTGTTCTTATTGTCGGTGGCGGAGATTCAGCCGTGGACTGGGCTAACGAGTTTTCGCATATTGCTAAGAACGTCACTTTGATCCACAGACGCGATCAATTCCGCGCTGTGCAAACTTCTGTAGAAGAGATGAAGCGCAATAAGATTGATATTAAGACCTTTTATGAGATGAAAGAAATCCAAGTCTCGAGCGGCAAGCTGGATGGAGCAGTCATATTTGACAATCGCACCGGCAAAGAAGAGCAGATGGCTATCGATGCAATCCTCATTAATATAGGATTCGTGATCAATCTGGACTTCTTGAAAAGCTGGGGCATCAAGATGGAAGGCAATGCTATTTCCGTCAATGAAAAGATGGAAACGAATTTGCCCGGGGTCTACTCAGCCGGTGATATAGCCGCGCACACCGCCAAGTTGAAACTGATTGCTACCGGGGCTGCAGAAGCTGCCACCGCGGTCAACTTCGCAGTCACATATATCAATCCTTCGGCCAAAGTGTTCCCGGGACACAGTTCCAACCTCAACCTATCTATTTAGGCTCCCAAAAGACTTCAGCTTTTCTCTGGCAGCACCGTCAGGCATGGAACACTGCGTTTTGGAATGCTTTTCCAGCGCTTGGATTCTGATTTTGGAATTTCAACTGATATCAATTGAAATTCCAGATTTCCGAGGCGATATTAGGCCTGGTGGATGTCATTCGGGGTTGGTACGCTAAATATTGTATAGCTGCCGGTCTGCTACGCTATATGTAGTGCCATACAAATGTAGTATAATGGCATTACGCTACAAAAAGTCGATCCTCAAGGGGCAATCGACGCGCCATTGGTAATGGATAAATTGGAGTGGCGATGGAGGGGCAAAGAGTGGCTATGTTTTCAGAAAACGCCCTTAAGGTTCTTGAAAAACGCTACCAAATGCGCGATGAAAACGGGCGCATCAAAGAAACGCCCGAACAGTTGTTTAAGAGGGTGGCTATGGCTGTTGCCTCTGCTGAAAAGCAGTGGGGTTTAGACCAAGAGGCGATTGAAAAGTTGGCCGAGCGCTTCTTTAATTCCATGTACAGCCGCGCTTTCATGCCCAATTCTCCGACTCTAATGAATGCAGGCAAACCGGGAGGGCAGCTCTCGGCTTGTTTTGTGTTGCCGGTGCCGGATTCACTGGAAGGCATTTTCGACACTTGCAAGAACGCTGCACTGATTCACAAAACAGGTGGTGGCACCGGATTCTCTTTTAGCAGATTGAGACCGGCCAACGATCGAGTCGCTTCCTCAACGGGAGTGGCTTCCGGCCCGGTTAGCTTCATGACTGTTTATGATGCCGCTACCGAGGCAATTCGACAAGGTGGTACCAGGCGCGGTGCCAACATGGGCATGCTCAGGGTCGATCACCCGGATATAGAAGCCTTCATTTCCTGCAAGCAAGATACGGACCGGCTGAACAACTTCAATATTTCGGTAGCAGCGACGGACAAGTTCATGGAAGCTGTTGAGAACGATGAGAGTTTTGATCTCGTTCACCCGACGTCAAAGAAAAACATTCGATCTCTCAAGGCGCGCGAATTGTTTTCCAAAATCGTCGAGAATGCTCACAAAACAGGCGAGCCTGGTTTGATATTCATAGACAGAATCAATGATTCGGATCCAGTCGATTCTGCCTACGACGAGAAAGGAAATGCAGTTCCTGGAACCGAAGATATCGAAGCGACCAATCCATGCGGAGAACAGCCTCTTGGTCCGGGCGATGCCTGCAATCTGGCTTCGATTAATTTGGCCAAATTTGTCGATCGCAAAAAGAAAGAATTTGATTTTGACCTCTTGAAAGAACAGATTGAGCTTTCAGTGCGCTTTCTGGATGATGTCATTTCGGCCAACAGCTATCCTCTCAAATTCATCGAAGAAGCGACACTGAACAACCGGCGTATTGGTCTGGGCATTATGGGCTGGGCGGAGGCGCTCATCATGATGGGTATTGTCTATGGCAGCCAGCAGTCGGAAACGAAAGCGGAAGCACTGATGCGTTTTGTCAATGATACCGCCCATGATGCATCCCAGAGACTGGCCGCCGAGCGCGGTTCATTTCCCAATTGGCAGTACAGCCGCTGGAAAACCCAAAATCGGCCAATGCGCAATGCCACTGTCACAACCATTGCTCCGACCGGAACCATATCGATCATTGCTGGCACCACATCCGGTATCGAGCCTCTCTTTGCCGTCTGTTTCATCAGGCGTGTCATGGAAGGAACGGAGCTGGTTGAGGTCAACCCGTTATTTGAAGAAATCGCCAAAGAACGAGGTTTCTATTCCCCAGAACTGATGGAGGAAATTGCCCAATCCGGTATAGTGTCTGGCAATCAGGCTGTACCCGAAGATGTTCGCCGCCTCTTTGTCTGCTCGCACGATATCTCCTATGCAGAGCATGTACGCATGCAAGTTGCTTTCCAGAAGCACACCGATAATGCCGTTTCGAAGACCATAAATTTCCGCGAAAGCGCCACCATTGACGAAGTGCGAGAAGCTTATTTGGCTGCCTGGAGAGACGGGCTTAAGGGCATCACCGTCTATCGCGACAATTCCAGACCGCGCCAGGTGCTTAATCTGGCATCGACAGGCAAAAAATCCGGCGGTTCCGAAGGCGGCGGCAGGCGCGGCGAATGCTGCGATTCACCGGAAGCTGGTGAGACCGCGGAGGAATCGGCATGCTTGTCCCCGCGCGCAGAGTCAATGAAAACTGCCTCTATCAGCCGAAATACTGAAGCGACCACAAGAAAAGTTTCCTTGCCAGGGCTGCCAAAATCTGGTTTCAATTCCCAGTCCAAAAGCACCGCTCTGGCATCAACTTTTATTAGTTTGCTTGATTCCTCTAAAGAGACTTTGAAAGAACTCCAGTTGTTCAATAACTCTAATAATCGCCCAATCGATATGTCGTCGATATTGGATTGCCCGGAATGCGGCTATGGAAGCGGATTTATGGCACATCAAGAGAGCTGCAGTCTGTGCTTCTCCTGCGGTTATACTATGTGCTGAATAGGCCCTGACCTGTCGAGAAAGTACAGAACTGGCGCCGAAGATCTTGAGACGTTAAGTGGTGAGGGATTGCCTGATGTCTATCCTGGTTGATCATGAAATTAAGCAAGAAGTGGCCGAAGGAAAGCTCATTATTGAGCCTTACTCAGAATCCTTGATTCAGCCCAATTCTTACGACGTACGTCTGGCGGACAAATTTTCCTGGCATGAGGCTGCCGCTCAGATCATCGACCCCTACGATTCAGAAACTGTGCTGAACGGATTGGTGCATGTCACTGATGACGACATCGTTATCAAGCCCCAGCAGTTTATCCTTGGCGCTACCCTGGAAGCCTTCTGCCTTCCTGACGACATCGTCGGACAGCTGACTGGCAAGTCCAGTCTGGCCCGTCTGGGCGTCATGGTGCACGTGACCGCCGGCTTCATTGATGCTGGTTTCAGCCATCCACCGGCTCAGATTACCCTTGAAATCGTCAATGTCGGCAATCGGCCCGTTCGCCTGCATGCTGGTATGTCGATTGCGCAGATGGTTTTCACGCGCACGGCCGTCTGCAATACACCCTATCACCGCAAGCCGAACGCCAAATACAACGGTCAGCCGGCTGCCGCTCATAGCCGCTATTACCTGAACGGTACAGCCGGCTCTGTCTGATCGGTCTATCACCGGCGTGGTTTTTGACTGCAATTGTGACCGAGCATTTTGTCAGCCGGATTTAATCTGCCTGGCCCGAAAGGTGGCTTTTTTTCCAGGCGGTGGCGGCTGCAAAGTTTGCCTTGCCGTTTCGAATTCGGGCAAATGCTGCGCCTTGGTCGATGATTAGCAAATGTTAATACGAGCAGTGGGAATCCTCCCATACGCCAGGGGATTACACGCATTGTTCCGGCGGTGAGCGGACTCTAATATGTCTGCATTGAGCCAGGGCGAGCCGAGTCGCCCCCCCAGCGCAAGGATGGAGAGATTTCTGGAGGTTTCGCACATGGGTGGCGGACTTGAGTACAACCCTTATGAATTGCAACCAGCCGAAAATGATGCGGCTGTGCAAGCAAAACAAGCATTGCAAGCCGATCGGCAGGCTCTGACAGCGGCTGATTACCAGCGAGCTGACTATCAACCGGGTGAGGTACAAAAACCATACGGCGGCAGCACCGGTCGCGCAGTATACGGTGGTGACGTACAGCAGACCTACAATCAAGGACAGCCGAGAACCACGACTACAGCACAAGGAGATTGGCGAGCGCGCTACGGGCAGGACGTAGGCACTACCTTCGTTCCAGGTCAACAACAGCAACAACAGCAGAACCAGGGTGGATGGCGCAAACCTTATGGTGCCGATTCGCCTCTAGTTAATCCGAATGGGCAACAGCAGCAGCGTCCAGTCCAAGAGCGTCCAGTCGTCAACAACAATAATGGCGGCGACGTCGATCCGCTCACCGGTCAGCCGCTGAGAAGACCAGCTCCAGTTCAGGGCAATCCCTGGGACAGACCGGCAAATGTGCCCGGACAAAACAATCCCGGCAATGGCCAGATGCGTCCTGGAATGACTGCTCAACAGCAAGACATCGCCCAAAAGCGCAAGATTGTTGATCAAGCGCTCGACTACAACACGGTCGGATGGGGCGGCAACTTGGTGGCAGGCGGTATAGGCGGTGTGGCCGGTCGCCATACAGTGCCCTGGATTATGGATAAAGTTTCCAGCACAGTTAAATTAGATGCTAAAGCTGAGCCGACCAATTTCAGAGAAAGAGTGGTCCGCTACTGGCAAGACAATCATGATCCGGCTCGTTGGAACAGATCCGATCTGGAATTTGCCAGAAGAAGTGTGGATGGCGCTGATGGTCTGGCTAAGACAATGCGCGACTTCCACGCACCGACAGTAGAGGCTCTCTATAACGCCACTGAAAAATCAAAACTGCTCGAGCCGTTTACGAAGATTTCGACAATTGCCGACGATGCGGCAATCACCAGCGCCTATCAAACCGCTAAGAACGCTCAAAATGCAGTAATGGCCGGCAAGGCACCACTCTTCTCGGCGCAAGAGATGGCCCTTATCGAAGACACCATGAAGAGCAGAGCGCTGCAACAGCCTCTAGTTGACGCATTCAATGCCAATTCCGCTGCACAGCAAGCACTCAAGTTGCGTCATGACACCTTCCAATTCCTGGGCGATGCGAAAAATCCAATCGCCGCCGCCAGTGAGACGGTGCCGTCCAGACTGCGTACAGTCACAGACGCCGTCAATGCTCAAAAAGGTCTGACCGAAGCTGGACAGAAAGGACTCTTCTCAGCAGAAGAAATGGCCGCCCTCGAGCAATATCAGAGTGCTGCCAAAGCTGCCGCCGTCAATGTCGGCGATCTGACAGCCATGGCCAAGTTCAAAGAAACCGCCGGCCGCTATGGAACCAGTTTCCTCAAAGGCGCCGGTATTGCCGGCACCATCATGATTGCCGATCACTATGCAGACAAATTGCTTTTCAATAAGAATCACGGCAATGGTATCGGCGACAGCATCAACTCAGTTCTGGTGCCCCTGGCATTCATGGCCGGGCCGAAAAAGACTTTGCCGATGATCGCCACCAGCGTCGGAGCCTTGCTCATAGGCAAGACGATCGGCGCCTCACTGCCGCCCGGCGAAGAAGCAAAATACAGCCGTTATTTCCGCCAGAGCACAGGCGAATCGCTGGCCCTCGGTGCTGAATTCTTGCTGCCGATGAAGGCGGCAACCGAATCCGGACTGAACTGGAAGCGCGCCGGTTTGATGGCTGCTACCTGGGCGGCATTCCGCGTTAAGAATGCCATCTTCGATCCAGCCCCGCCGTCCGATACCAAGGACGCGGCCTTTGGACTGCTCAAAGATGATGCCACCAAGCGCACCGATGGCTCGATGACTGCCGCCATCAACAAGTTTGGCGCGCTCGGCGAAGGCGATGAATCACACGGAATCATGGCCTGGACCAATGTCTTTAAGGAAGGCGATGGAAAAACCATGGGCGCAAGAGGCGAAGCAGCACTGCAAGTCTATCGCACCGAGTGGCTGACCAAGCCGACCAATCAATTCGGCAGCATGCTGGAAGCCAATCGCGGTGCCGCCATCTTGTGCACGGCATTTGCCGAATCGCGTCTGGCCCACGGCACTCATGTGCCGACCATCACCGACAAACCGACCTACTTGCTGGAAGGCAAGAATCTCGATATGGGCGGCAAAGCAGCCAGAGACTTCATTATCGCTCGCATCAATATTGAAAACGCTAAAAAGCAAGTTCAAGACAATCTCGGCAAAGATATTGCCGGCAAGAAAGTAGATCAATCTGAAATCGCTGATCTCGATAACGTCAAGAAGCGCATCGAAGCAGATGAAGCGAAGGTTTACGGTGAACACGATATGGCCGGAGCCGTTAAGGAACTGGCAAAATGGGGAGAAGGTCTGAATGCAACGCACATGGCTAAACTCGAAGTCGATCTCAGAAACACGATCGCTGCCAATCAAAACTCCCAAGATTCACGCTACAAAGCCAAACTCTTCCGGGATCTTGCAACTATCTATCTGTCCAGTGCCTATGCCAAACAGGACGGAGACCCGCAATCCGCTTCCAAACTGCTCGGCGGAGATACATATTCCGGTCGCCAAGCCCAGGATATGACCGGTCAGCAACGTGGTTTTGACGGCGCTCTGGATTGCATCGCGCGGGCACAACAGCTCGATCCCAACAATCCCGACGTTGCTCAGTTGGCTCAGATTGCTCAGCAAATCAATAGCAAATTGCCTGCCAATATCCAGAAACAGATGAACGACGGCAAATACAATCCATTGCAAATTCGTCAATAAGCTGAGGCGCGAGCGCCAAGCTTAAGAGCGCTTCAATGCTTCAATTCGTCCTTGATTTGCTTTATGCAGTCAGCGATCGGCAATTGGGCATCACAAGAGTGCTTGTCCAGATTGGAAAACCAGTCTACTTTGCCTGCCTTTACGGGCAGGCAGGAAATTTCCCAGGCTTGTCCGACGTATAAGTCTTTATTTCGCCTCAGGAAAACCAGACTCTCTCCTTTTTTGAAATGGCATTGTGCGCAAATGAAATTCTCTGCGCCGTGAATCTTGAAGTTTGCCGGCAGCGCACCCTTGATTGCCTCGCTGAGATGCGCATTTGAGACCTCGCCATAAGTCCAGTCTGCTTTTGTTGCTATTGCCTGAGGCGCTCCCAGGCAAACGAGAGCAATGAATTCTGCCTCTTTGATCATTTCTTTGGCCGAGGGATGATATGCCTTCGCCCAGCCAGATGGCGCTAACAAAAGAAAGAGAGCGGCCAAGTATAGGAATGGCGCTTTAGAATTCTCCAGTCTTTCCAATATTTGGACTTGCTCCCAAATGAATTCGGCACATTCACAATTTTAAGGCTCTGAATTGAACTTTTTCACCGGAAAAGACGTTTTCTAATAGGAGGGCCTTGCCCTTTTTATTGCTTTCCGGTGGAAAGGAGGCGAAATGCTTACACCTCCTCTATTTGTGCTGCTTTTCAGTTTGCAACTGGCAATTGGCTCGCTTATCTGTGCCTGCTGCCAGACTTGGACTTTGCTTCTGGGCCCTTGCGCAGTTGGCAGTGTGCTGGGCGCGGTTTCTTTAAACATCGGCTGCCCGGAAAACAATAACAGAAGACGAGTTTTTGCTTTAGCTTTAATCCTTTTATTGGCTGCCGCGCCCGCCCTTGGGTTTGCTTATGGCAAGCTCCGATTTCGCCTGCCGGATAATGACGATTTGAGCCAATTTGCCGGCTCTAGCGTCTGTCTTGAGGGCCGAGTCGATCTGGCTCTTCCTCTCAAAGGCAGCAGACAAGCGCGTTTTATTTGCACTGCTTTGAGCGCGCAAAAGAAAAGAAGCAATCAAGCTCCCAGGCAATGCCGGGGACAGACCATGCTTTTCTTACCGGGAAACTCTCGAGATCTGGATAAGATGGCAAGAAATGCTCACTTCCGCTGCATTTGCCGGGTCACTCTTGTGGAGGACCTGGAGAAGCGCGGACGGGCTGGATATGCCAATTACTTGAAGCGAATGGGTATTTGGAGCCTTTGTTATTTGAACAGTCAAGAAAGCTTTTCGGTAAGCGGCCAAAAGTCCGGTGTTTCCAATGTTTCAACAGGGCAGGAATTAGTGGGCGAGACTGTCGAGGTTTGGCGCAGCAAGCTGATTAAGGCCCATATCAACAATCAGGGCAGAACGATCGGCTCGTTGCTGACGGCCATGGTGCTTGGTGAAAAGGCTGTCGGTCTCGATTCTCAACTGCTTACTTCATTTAGAGATGTAGGGCTGTCCCATGTGCTTGCTGCATCCGGGTTTAATTTGACGGTCGTCACCTTTTCCACCAATTGGGTTTGCCGTGCTGCATGCCTGCCTATGTTACCGACTAATTGCCTGAGTTTTTTCATGATGCTTGTTTTTGTTCTCTTTGCTGGAAACAGTTCTTCTGTTGTGCGTGCCAGCTTGATGTGCGCGCTGGCCATCGCCGCAAGCAGCTTTGCCCGGCGGGTGAGCGTTCATGGTCTTTTGGGAGCGGCACTTTTGATAAGCATTCTCATTGATCCATTGGCGGTCGCCGATCCCGGTTTTCAACTTTCATATGTTGCCGTTTCCGGAATTATTTTTGTAGTCTCGCCGGCCGCTAGTTTTATAGAAGAGAAGGTGAAAAGGCGTTTGCTGCGCTGGTCGCTTGATGGAATCTTAACCGTGCTGGTTGCGCAAGCCTGCGTGCTGCCTTTGCAATTGTATTATTTCAAGCAGATGGGCTTGCTGTTTCTGCCTGCAAATTTGCTTGCCTCACTGGTAGTGACACCAGTGACGGTGGCAGGTTTCGCGTCCTCTCTGATTTTGCTCGTCTGCCCTGCCGGCACCGCGTTGGCGCCCCCTTTTCTCTTTAGCGCAGCCATTCTCGATGAGCTGGCGGCGCTGCCGCTCAAGGTCCTTCTTTTTGCAGTCGACGGTCTTTCCTCCTGTCGATGGGCTGTCGTCACGGTGCCGCCCATTGCCGTCTGGCAGGTGCTCATCTATTATCTGGTATTTGTGCTTACTTCTCTGTGGCTCACCGATCGATTGAGGAAGTGTAGAGTCAAGCGCTCTCAAGCTTTTCACGCAAGCGGATCTTTATCAACTGGCGATAAAGATCCACTTTTGTTTGAGGCTTGAAGGGGCAGAGTTAGCGGGTTTCCAGATTGAACTTTTGCGAAAAGACCTGGTGAGTTCCGGGGCGGTGGAATAGAGAAGTTCCATCGCTCCAATTGGCGGAGAATCTGATCGTTCCATCGTCGCCGCGCTGAATTGCTACTTGCGGCTTGCTTGCTCTCAGTCCGCAGATCCAGACATCTCTATTTAAGTCGCTATTTCTTCCCGGCAACTCGGAAAATGCCATGCTTTGCTGTTCTCTGGAAAGGCGGCCATACTCTTCCGCCAACCTGTTTAATTCTTGTTTGGCTATATCTTCGGAGTTTGGTGCCTGTCTTTGAAATAATTTCAAGTCTTTTCTGAATTCTTCGAGATCCGCAGGATTACCGCGTTTCTTGCCGGCATCACTTACGGGTTCCGTTGTCCCGGACGGCTTCTCTTTTGTCTTTTCGTGTTCTGTCTTGGCCGTGAATCCGGGGCGATTGTATTTGCGTTCCAATTCATCGGCATTTTGCGCAATCACGTCCTCTCCCCTTACATAGCCGCCCTTCACCTGACGGGCTTGATAGAACTTGCCGTCATGTCCCAGAATAACAACGTTTTCAGCCTTGTCAGTATTGTCTTTTCGGCGTCCGATCGCCACGACCAGATCGTTTTTGTCACCATCGGCGGTGAGCCCGACGACTCGGCAATTGCGCAGACCGGACTTGTCATTGACGACATCCAGATTGGGCAGAACTTTCTTTTCGATCAAACCATCCGTTGCCCCTCTCAATTCCGCCCATTTCAGCGCATTTTTCTGAGGCGCGCTCAGGGTGTTCAACGCATTCAGTTCCTGGGCGAATGTCTTCATTCCTTCGTGGGTTACCGTGTGTTTTTCTGCGTCCCACTTTTCGGCAAACTTGTGTCCCTGTTGCGTAGCTTCGGCTGGTGTAAGCATTTTGAACATCCTCACTTTCGATTGGGTCATCGCTGGCGATGGATTTAGAGTAGGACTGAGAGATGACGTTTTCGGGCTGTATAGATGGCAATTTTGGGTCAGCCGATTAAATCGAGTCCAGAGGGCATTTTTCGACGAGGCGGAGGCCGTTGGAAAAATGCCCAAATATATGGATTGTCCGACAATGCCCTCAATCGGTTGCCCATCCAATTGATTCAGTAATACAGAATAAAGTGAGTGGAGAAGATCTTGCTATTTCTGAGGCGATGCTTCGATTGTAGTCAGTTCTTTTTTTGCAGCCGCCAATTTGTTTTGTCTTGCTGGTCGATGGCGTCTGTCAGCCCGGCCACTGCAAATTTCAAGGCATCTTTTTTGTTTTTAAATATGGGTCTGTAAATGGTGAATCAACGGGCGTTTGATCCGGGAATTTCAGAGATTGAATCGACCTTGTAATTGAATGTATATTTGATGTCCAGGCAATCCGATGGAAAGTCAGCCGGCAGCCCTTTGAACGGAGCGCAAGCAGTAATGGCATTGATTGCCGCTTCATCGCAAGCGGCATTGCCTGAAGAACGCACCAATTGTATTTGCTTCAGCTTTCCTGCTTTTGTAACGCGAAATAGAATTTGAGCGACGCGTGGATCGCCATTGGGCGGTGACCAGGCGCGCTTGATCCGCTTGTGCAGCAGTTTTAGATATTCTTGCAGTGTAGAAGGGGCGCCTTTGCCTCCGGCGCTGCGTCCGCCGGCCTGAAAGATTTCTATGCCGGTGTCGCCTTCGTTGTCCACTACTTCAAACAGTTCCACCGGCGATGATTCTTCAATGAACATGGATTCATTGCTGGAGCGGGTTTGTTCTGATTTTACGCCAGGACTCAGATTGAACTGACGTGCCATGGTCTGGTCGGCCTGCACGCTCTTCCATCCGGAAGGAAGTTTTACTTGCGAAGCCAGGCGCGCCTTTGTTTCGGCCTTTTGCTGTTGCGCCTGGATGTCCGCATTTGGCGAGTTCACTGCCGATTGAACCTGTACTCCCTTGAGCACCATCTCTGTGGGTGCTGCCGTCTGTATTTTTGGTGCCACCGCCTGCACTGCGCGTTTGCCTGATTCTTCTGTTTTCTTACTGGAGCGCTGCGCGGCGCGGCTCTGTGGTTGCACTACCGGCGGTGTCATAGAGACTTTGTCGGTGCTGCCGCTGCGCTTTCTCTGGCTGTCCCTTTCTTGCGTGCTGGCAACCAGTTCGTTGTTGTCTTTGAAATCGGCGAAGGAAGTCAGTTCGATATCGATGAATTGTTTTTGAGTGATCAGTGGAGTTGGTATCTTAAAACCATGCAGAGAAAACCACGCGAACAGGATCAGCGAAACGGTCAAATATGTTGTCGAGAATGCCTTGGCTAGCCGACCTTCCTCAATCATTCCAATGCGAGAGGCTGCAAAAGCGTGCTTATGAACTTGTTTTCTTGTGGTGGCTAACGCCCAAATTGCCACTGCTGCCAGCGTGATACACCACGGAAATGAAATACCCGTGGCGCCGTTGTAAATCAAAACGGCTATCCAGGCGACCGAAGTTGTCGATGTCAGTAAGCTGGCCAGCAATGCAGAGGGTCGGTCTCCTCCTAGTGCCGGTTCTGGTTTGAGCGGCTCCAGGAGCTGGAAGTTGCTATCCGATTTGGATTCTGAGGCTGCCTCAATACTCTCGGCCGGCAATTCCGGCTTATCACCGGCGTCGGTCGAGTCAGAGCTTGCGTTGGCAGAATGCGGTTTCTCTGACAATTTTGAACGACTTCTTCTACATATCAAGCGCTCTAAATCGTATCATGCGGCACCTGGAGGACACTTTTTATGAGAAAGAAGAGAGCTTGCTGTCAAGAAGCAAGCTCTCAAAAGTCAGTCCTGGGACCTTCTGTTCTGGAATTTCAATTGATATCAATCTAAATTCCAAATCTAAGAAGGGTGATTCGCTTTTCGCGATGTTCGCTTGACTTCTTGCCTTATTTGCCCATGGCGGCAAAGTAAACGGCGCAGGCGTGGTCGAGATATTCTCTTGACAGCCTGGGTTCAGTTTGCAGGAATGCGCACAGGTTGACGACCTGGTCGACGATGTCACGTGGGTGGCAGCAACGCATGTTGCGTTTGCCGCTTCTGTACTGAGATTCGATCAGGTAATTGACCGCTTCTTCGTTGTACGGCACGCCAGTGCGCTGGCAATATTGCAGGAAGATCCACTTGAATTCGTCTTCTGTCGGGTTGGTGATATTGATCTTGTAAGGAATCCGTCTTAAGAAGGCTTCGTCAACCAAGTCAGCCGGGTTCAGGTTTGTAGAGAAAACGATCAGCTGCTCAAACGGCACTTCCAGTTTTTTACCGGTGTGCAAGCTCAAGTAGTCGACACGTTTTTCGAGCGGAACGATCCAGCGGTTGAGAAGGGACTTGTGGTCAATTCTTTGTCTGCCAAAGTCGTCGATTAGGAGCAGTCCGCAATTGGACTTCAGCTGAATCGGTGCTTCGTAGAGTTTTGTACCGTAGTCAAATTGCAATTCCAGCATGTCAATCGTTAATTCACCGCCCACGACTACGCAGGGGCGCTGGATGCGGACCCATCTATGATCATAGTCACGGGGATAGTTGGCGGCTGAAACCTGCTGGTGGTTGTGCGAGTCATATACGCGGATGATTTGTCCGTCGATTTCAACTGCATAAGGGATGAAGATGTGTCCCTTAAAGCTGCGCACGATACGTTCGGCGATCGATGTTTTTCCGTTGCCGGCTTCACCGAAAAGGAACATCCCGCGTCCCGAGTTGATGGCTGGACCGACCGAGTTGATGGTGCGGCGATTGACCATGATGTCTGAGAAAGCTACTTCCAGATCTCGAGGAGTGACTGATTCGCGGCGGATTGTCTGATACTTGAGCGAGTCTACATAACGCGACCACGGTACCGGGCAGGCTCCGTTGTACGCATTGTGGTCGAAATAGGAGCGGGCTCTGTCGCGTCCTTTTTCTGTCGGCGTGTATTCATAGTCGGCTAGACCGCCGGCACTGCGGACTTCTACCAGAAGCTGACGCTTTAGAACTTCGAGAATTTCTTCAATAATCTTGAAGGGAAGCTGGGTTCTAGCGGCAATTTCGCGACCCATCGCGAAGTTGACCAAATAAATGTCCTTGAGGATCAATTCTTCCAGAAAACCTTCTTTCAAGCCGGTTTCGGCAATTGAAGATGGATACGGAGGAACGAACTCCTGCTGTTGTTGGGTTCCTGTCTTGACCTGTTGAACCATATTTCCTCTCTTTTTGCCTCTCTTGCCGGCTCTCTATATTCGGACGTTCTTTGGAACGCGATCTTTTCCGCTTGGGCAGCGGGGGCTACATATACACTTTACAGCTATATAGCCATAAACGTAAGCACCTCGACTAATTGCGCTGCGCACTTGTCAGGGTGCCTTCGAGCACCAATGCGTGTATTTTATCTCCGATCTCGCCAAGTTTGTTGCCTTCTTCTATTGATTCCTCCATGTTTTCGGACAGCTTCCTTTCTTGGTCGCTGAAACGATCCAGGTAATAAGTTTCGACGAAATTGTCCACCAAATTGGGCAGCTCGGACCTGAGCGTGAGAGGAAAAGCTGGGCTCTGATTGGCTTTTGCTCTCACGGCTGAGGCTACGTCGGCAGGAGTATCACTGGTTGTTTTCATCACCGCTACCTTCTCGAGATCTTTGAGAAGGCGCAAATAAAGCGCAGTTGACGGCTTCATGTTTCTGATCACTTCGGCCGCTTCTTTCTTAGACTGCCAGTAAAAGAACGCTTTTCTGCCCACTTCTAGAAGGAGATAGAGAGCGACAGCCAGTAAAATTGCAATTGCATAGGGGTTATGAGCGAGATTTTTTGCCCACCCCCAGGCAGTCTTGGAATCATTTTTGCCCGGTGTGAATGGCTCAGGCGGCGCCCCCTGATGGGTTGAGCGCAAAACGGTGCGCCCTCCCGAGGCGTCTTGCATAGGCTGCACTGGCAGTGTTCCATTTGGCGTGGCGTCTATGGGAATCCATCCATGTGTGGGAATGAACACCTCGGCCCAGGCGTGTTCGTGCCGCTTCTTGACTAAGCAAGCATCTGATTTCGGGTCCTTGTCTCCCGGCATATAGCCAAAAACCACACGGGCTGGGATTCCTTGCGCTCTGAGCAAAACCGCTTCAGCCGATGCGAACATCGAACAGCTGCCGCTCTTAGTCGTCAAAAGGAAGTTGGCTACCGAGTCAACATCGGCTTCCAGTTCAGAATTATCCGTCATGTAGCTGCAATTGGCCTTCAAGTACGCGGCTGTCCTTTCGGCATGGACGAACCAGTTGCCGTCTTTGCCTCCAATCTCTTTAGCCATAAGTTTGACTTGCGGATCATAGTTTTTCGGCAGTTGCAAAAAGCGGGCTGACATTTCTCTAAGCTGGGCCAGCTGCTGTTCGTTGGGCATAATGGCGGCTCGCAATTCTTCGAGATCGGCAGCCGGCACCATGGAAATGGCTGTGTAGAAAAGACCCGGCTTCAAGTTGTTTTTTGCCTCCAGCGAGCCGTCACTGGCCACATGCATTTCGCCCGGAAAGTGGACAACCTGCGGTATCCAGCCACAAGGAATCGTCAAATCCATGGGCTCTTTTACTTCAATTCTCTGCTCCACCTCCGATCCTCTGAAGTTGGAGGGCAGGTGCAAAGAACGCACGCCGGCAATTACATAGGCATCTTCGTCCATTTTGGGAGCGTCAAACCACTGCTGGTTCTTGCTGTTAACCCACCTTTGTCCTTCATAAGTGTCAAAAGCCATGCCGCGCAAGTAAACGGGGCGATTGCTCGAGACCGACATGAGGACGACGTCCTGCACTGCCTGGTTGCGTTTTTGAGCAAGGGCCATTTGCGGTCTGGGCCTTTCCGGTTTGCCTTTAGGACTCTCGGTGCCTGGTTCATTGGCGGTACGTGTGCCGTTTTCACCCGGCTGACCCGACTGTCCGGGCTGCCCGTTCTGTCCCGGTTTTCCTGTCTTTGAGCCGTCCGGTTTGGTGCCCGGCTTGTATCCGCTCAGCTTTTCTTTGGCACCTTTTTTTGTTCCGTCCCCGTCTGAGCCTGTACCTTTGCCTTTGCCGCCTTTGCCGCCCTCTTTTGAATTCTTGGCACCGTTTTTGTCAGGTTGCCTTTTTCCCCCGTTTTGGCCGGGGTTTTGAGCGGGATTTTTCTGCCTGGGTGGAATTGGCACCATCGCCGTTTGTTGAGGAGCGCTTGGCGGGTGCATCTTTTCATAGGCACGGGCAAAAAGAATGCGGGCCTGGTCGGCAATCAAATCAATCACTGAAGTGCCGGCGCGCGGCATGAAGCAGAATATAAGCATGGACGCCAGAGGCAGGCTGATCACGGCGACCAGGGCACCGCCTGTGGCGGGGCGCTTCCAGAGTGGCTCGGCAATATTGAGCGCCTGGGGCAGGGTCGGCCTGGTCGAAGCTGAGACTTGAGCCGGATTCCCTTCCCGGCTGTGAGAAATGGCGCACAGGTAGAGAAATATCGCCCCTCCGACTATGAAACCCATGGGAAAAACGCCAAAGGCATTGCTTTTTCCTGTCTGAGAAGCGACGCAGCCCATCAGTCCAAGCGCCACCATCGCTGCTACATAGATGTCGGTTCTTTGGCGCAAATCGAAAGTCAATACAATGAGAAGCCCGCACAAGACTTGCATAAAGGCGGGAAGAAATTGCCCGCTGCCAAAAAACTGTTTGATTGCTTCAAAGACAAAGTGTCCTAATACTCCGAACGTTCCAGCCAAAATCAGGATATTGACGATATGGGATTTGCGCGAGCGAAAAACATAACTTAAGTAGCTGCCCAGGGCCGATACCGTGACGCAAGCAATGGTGATCACAAAGGGAGCGTCTGAATAGAGGCAATACGCGACAATGGTCATCGACACCATGAGATAATTCATGATCCGCAACTCGACTGAGTTTTCGACTTCTATGACCTTGGCTTTCGGCGCCTCTTTACTCATAGCCTGATGATGTCCTCGGCGCCGGAGATGATGGAAATTTGTTTGCCGACCCGGGAGATGTCGTCGGGCTCATTGCGCAGGTCGAGAGTGCTGGCCAATTTAGCTTTCTCTTCAATATAGCGCTGCGCTTCCGGTTCGCCCGGTTTGGCTTGAGACTGCCATCTGTCGGCATCCGTTTTTCCGACCGGCTGCACTAAGACCAGCTCCACCTGTGCCTTTTCGGTTCTCGGTGCCAGGAAGATCAAGGCTCCTTCTTTGGCTTTTCTAATTAAATCATCCAGCTTGTCTACGCGTCTGCCTCGACGGGCAGCCACTTTGGCAATCTCTTCGGTGCGTTTGAAAGGCTCCAATCTGGCCAGCATCTCGATTGAGGCGGTTAGCCCCGGCGCCATGGGCGGTGGCTCGATAACCAGTACCTGGTTTCTGACGATAAGTTTGGGAGCCAGACCCCATCTGTGTCCTAATGTAATCAAGGAGGCCGCCGTAATCAGCGCCAGCTCGTACATTTCCTCAGTGCCCCAGTCCCACTTTGAGTCGATCAGCAAGTCGAATGCCGGCAAACCTTCTGCCTCGAATTCTCGGGAAAGCAGTTTGCCTGTGCGCGCACTGGAGGCCCAGTGGATGATGCGCGGGCTGTCCCCACGAATATATTCGCGCACGCCGCGCACAATCGCTGTCTGCTGGTTAAAGCTGGATTTGCGCGAGAGCAGTCCGACATTGGGAGTGACCACATTAAGCTGCTGTAGAAAGTTGCCGTTGACTGGATAAACCTTAGGGTAAACGACTGTCTCTGGCGCTATTTCCTGGCTTTCCGGAGCGTCGAATTTAAACCTGATTTCTCTTTGACAGAAGGCCAATCCCAGGGGAAAGCAGGACGAAAAGGTAATGCTTTGAACACGATAGATGCCGCGTCTGAGTGGACCGGCAAGCAATTGCAATGTTTCCTTTTCACCCATGCTCGGGATCAAAAGCGGTTTGGAAAGGGGCGACTGAGAAAGCGAGCCCAGGCGCATAACATTGACGGTCATGCGCAGCCAGCGCAGTGGAAAAAGGAGCTGAAAGGTACCGACGCCGAAAATTCTCTCCAGCGCGATTTTGATCGCTATTTTTTCACCGGCCCGCGCATTGGGAGGCAGTGAGGCTTTTACACGCACATCCGAAACCTGCAAAACAGGCAAAATCAAGCTCAAAGCAAGAGTGGCGATCATGCCTGAGGACATTAAATACATCCACTGGCTGTTGCTTTCCGTCGAAAAAATATAGAGCAAAATGGTAACTATCAGTGAACCAAGAAATCGATAATTGAGAATTAGCACCAAATTTGGTGTCACAGGCAAACGCCAGCCCTTCAAGTTGTCGACAGGAGGCGGGACCTTGGCGGCATTGCTGACGATAAACGGCTCGGCCGCTTGTGAGGCTGGTCGCTCCTGAGGAGCGCTAGACGGGGACTGAGACATCCTCTAGCACTCTCAAAATAAGATCGGCGTGACTGACTTTATTGTCCTGCATCTTAGGAATGATGCGGTGTCCAAGAATAAAGGGGGCGAGAGTTTTTACATCGTCGGGTTTGACGAAATCGCGACCTTCAAGGAATGCCGCTGCCTGAGCCGAGCGCATCAAGAGTTGCGTGCCCCGGGGGCTGACGCCCAAAACTATGGAGGGGTGGCGGCGCGTAGCATGCACGATGTCGACGATATAGTTTTTTACAGACTGCTCGACATAAATTTGTCTGACGGCCTGCCTGGCCAGAAGAACTTCATCCACGCTCAAAACTGGGTCGACAACAAAGCCGTCCTGGGCCAGCGTTTTGTCGAGGATCTCCAGCTCTTGCTGCAGGTCTGGATAACCGAGCGAAATGCAGATCATGAAGCGGTCTAGCTGAGCTTCCGGCAGGGGGAAAGTGCCGTGATATTCAATCGGGTTTTCGGTGGCGATGACGAAAAACAGCTCAGGCAGTTTGCGCGTGGCGCCGTCAATGGTGACTTGATTTTCTTCCATGGCCTCAAGAAGGCTGGATTGCGTTCTCGGCGTGGCGCGGTTGATTTCATCAGTCAACAGGATATTTGTAAAAATCGGTCCGGGCATGAAGGTGAAATTGCCTTCTTGCTGGCTGTAGATGCTCACTCCTGTGATGTCCGAGGGCAAAAGGTCGGGGGTACACTGGATGCGCTTGAACTGCGATTGCACAGACATTGAAAGCGACTTGGCCAGAAGCGTTTTGCCTACGCCCGGGACGTCTTCAATTAAGAGGTGCCCGCCGGCCAGGAAGGCCGTGACCGCGAACTTGACGGCTTTTTGCTGGCCGACCAACACGCTGTTCATGTTATCGACCAGAGATTTTGCTTTAAGAGCCAATTCTTTGGTCTGGGAGCTGGATGCTGCTCCCTTCTTGCCGTCAGTTCTCGCTTCTGTGTGAGTCATGGATAGCCCAAAATGCTCCCTATACTGGGTCGGTCACCAGGGTTATGCCCTCGCGCCTACATTCTTATTCCCACTTATCAACCGTATTCATGCCTGAAAGCTTCTTTCTATATTTAAGTGTCCGATAAGCGCCCCCTTCTCCAGGCAAGCGCGGCGCCGATTTTTTGAAGTTTTAGCCTTTGTTGCCTTTCTCTGCCGTCTGCTTCCGGGGACGTCAAGGCTCTGCTAAACTGGCGTCTCGATTTTGTGGAGAGTTGAATCCGATGGCTTTGACGTTTCAAGAGGTTGTGCAGACCCTCAATCAATTCTGGGGAAAGAAAGGCTGCGTGGTCATGCAGTGCTTCGACCAGGAGAAAGGGGCCTCCACTATGAGTCCCGGCACTTTCTTACGAGTGCTCGGTCCTGAGCCCTGGAATATGGCCACTGTGGATGGTTGCCGGCGTCCCACTGACGGTCGCTACGGCGAGAATCCCAACCGTTTGCAACATTACTTTCAGTATCAGGTCATTCTCAAACCCTCTCCCGATGACGTCCAGGACATATATCTGGAGAGTCTGGCTGCCCTCGGCGTCGATCCGCTGCAGCATGACATTCGCTTTGTCGAGGACAACTGGGAGTCGCCCACATTAGGCGCCTGGGGCGTCGGCTGGGAAGTGTGGATGGACGGGCTGGAAATCACCCAATTCACTTATTTCCAGCAAGCAGGCAATCTGGAGGTTCGCCCGGTGGCGGCCGAGATAACCTATGGTCTGGAGCGTCTGGCCATGTATTTGCAGAATGTGGACAATGTCTATGAATTGCAATGGAACGACAAGGTCAAATATGGCGAACTCTATCACCGCAATGAGATCGAGCAGTCCACCTACAATTTCACGGAAAGCGACCCGGAATTGCTCGGTCAGCTTTTCTCCCTGCACAGGAAAGAGGCCGAACGTTTGATTGGCAAGCGTCTGGTCATGCCCGCCTATGAACAAATATTGCGTTGTTCCCATACATTCAATCTGCTTGATGCACGCGGCGTTTTGGGACGCGATGAACGCATGAAAACCATTCTGGAAATCCGCAAATTGTCAGGTATGGTGGCGCGGGCCTTCCTCGAGCAGCGAATTGAGATGGGTTTCCCGCTTTGTCCTGAAAACGAGCGGTCTGAATTGGTCAAGACTTATACTGAAAAGTATCTCGTTTCCAAATAAAAGCGTCGAGGGGGAAATTTCCTGCCTCAGACCAGCCCGGACAAACAAGTCGTGATATCCGTTGAATATCCAGTGGCTGCTTTTGGTGCGGCTTTTGGTTGGCTAATGCTTATTATCAAGATGGTTTTCTATCCGACTG
The DNA here is from genome assembly GCA_964531315.1 of uncultured Candidatus Obscuribacterales bacterium. Lineage (GTDB taxonomy): Bacteria > Cyanobacteriota > Vampirovibrionia > Obscuribacterales > Obscuribacteraceae > QKMZ01. Next base: position 24,270 of record CAZHEZ010000094.1, read on the forward strand.
GTCCGGATTAGATCCTGATGCCAAGCTATTCTCGCTCAAAAAAAATTGGCACAAGTTGAGTGGTTTATCTACATAATGGGTATAACTAGATTGAGGGATTGATTGGTACAAGCATTAGGGGCAATCTGTCGTACTTCAATCTCCAGGACAGCATTTACCAGGAAGCATTCTTTGAAAAACGAAACCTTGAAAATAACCACGGTGAGGCCAAAAGATGGGCTCAATCTGCTTGAGCGCAGTGCACAATTGTCGCTGGCCGCCTTTTTCTCCATTTCGGCAACAGTCTTAGGCGTTATGCCAGCGCATTCAGTCGGTCTGGTGCATTCTCGTTTGCAGCACCCGGGTGTCATGGCTCCGCAAATGAGAAGAGCGCCGCGGCCTAGAAGCGTGCAAAGAGGTTTCACAGCTCGTGGTGCGGCCCAAAAGAATGCTGCTTTCAGATTGCCGGGCGGCAGGAAGCAAGTGCTGGCAGCCGGGCGCGGCAAAATGCGCGGGCGCCGCAATGCTCCAGCTGGAAAAGTGGCTGCTGCACCGCATGCGATATCGCCACTGACGCTGGCCGACAAAATGGCGGCGCGCACAATCGCGCCGGGTGTGGTCCACAAGTACTATCGCGGCGCGCTTACGATCAATCTTCTAGATGTCGACATGGTCAACTCCGATGTGAAGGTGAGACCGATGCTGGCCGGAAATGATTTCCACCAGCTCAAAGATGTCACCGATCATGCCCGCGAGAGTCGCGCCATTGCTGCCGTCAACGCCAATTATTTCAAGTCCAACGGGACGCCTCTGGGCACCTTGATCATCGATGGTGAGTGGGTGGCCGGACCGCTCTTCGATCGTGTATCGATGGGCTTTACTCGCAACGGATATGTGCGTATCGACAGAGTCAATCTATTCGGCATCATGCGTTCATCCAATCCGGATGTACCGACCGCCTGGATAAACAATATAAATCAACCCAGACGCACGGGCAGCCGCTTTGTGGCCTATACCCGACGCTGGGGCAGTTTTGTCCAGTTGCCTTATGACGGAGTGCTCGTCGCCATCGACGCCCAGGGCAATGTTACAGATACGAACCCGCGCAGCATGGGCATTCCATGGGGCGGCTATGTTTTGACCGATTCGAAAAACGGCGCCATTGCCAAGCTCAAACGCGGCGACACGGTCAGTATTTCCTGGCAAACCAGACCATCGGCCTGGTCGGACGTGGTCAATGCCGTGAGCGGCGGACCGACGCTTGTGAAAAACGGCAAAGTGCAATTGGATCTGCAGCAGCAGCATTTTACCCAGCGCTGGACTGGAGCTCAGATCCATGCTCGCACCGCGGCCGGTGTCACTGCCGACAACCATCTTTTGCTGGTCACTATTGAAGGACCGCACACGATGTGGGATCTGGCTAAATTCCTGCGCGATATGGGTGCGATCGAGGCCCTCAACTTAGACGGCGGCGGTTCGACTACCATGGTAGTGGACGGCAAAGCTGTAACCCGCGGAGCGAAGAATTCACAAAGGCGGGTGGCCAGCTCGATCGTCCTTGTCGACGATCGGATCGCGGCGCAGAATTATCACCCTTATAACGGTTGGTATAAGCCACAAAGCGATATTTCCGATTTTGTTCTTCCGGCTAAGGATGTGATGTCCAGCCTCTCGGTCAGTTCAGAGAAATTGAGCACTCTGGGCAGAGACTACACTGACTTCGCTTTCCAGGAAGATTTCTCCGAATCACTTTTGGAATCGTCTTTGAAGAATTCGGCCTTAGAGCCGGAACTGGAGCATGATCGCACCACGGACCTCAAGTCCCTTGATTGCGAGCTCAATAACGGCGTTTTGCAGGCCACTGAGCGCGAGAGTTCGCCCAGACCTGTTGCTCCGAAGGCCGAACCATCAACAAGACAAGAGAATCGAGGCATATTCAAGATGCCGTTTAAGAATCCATTCAATTTGAACTTTTTTGGCCGCAAGCGCAGCTAAGTCCGCGTTTGCGAAATAGAACAGATTGGCGAAATCGATTGAATTAGGCAAATAGATTTGGATTAGCGAAATAGAAGAAAGCTCACGTTTCCACAGATTCGTGGCTGGGCCCCTTTTGGGACCGACATACTGTATGCATATAGATTTGATCTACTGGAAATAAAGCATTCAGCAATTCACAATAGGCATGAATCGATGGGGAACCCGATGTCATGGAAAAATTTGCAGTCGGTGTTGACTTTGGCGGCACCAAAATATCGGCAGGCGTAGTCAATTTGGAATCCGGACGCCTGGTCGGCGCCGCCAAAAAGAAGACTCGTCAGGTGCAGGAACAAGATGATGTGATCAAGCGCATCATTACCGTTGTGGACGAGGCAATAAGCGAGTCCGGCATTGACATGAAAAAGATTGCCGGTGTCGGCATCGGGGCTGCCGGAATGGTCAATCGAGAAAAAGGCATCTTGCTTGCCGCAGTCAACATCGGCGCCAATGACGTGCCACTGGCGGAGCCAATATCAAGGCATTATGGAGTGCCTTGCAAATTAGGCAACGACGTAGAAGTTGCCACAATCGGCGAATTATCCTTCGGGGCCGGACGTGATTGCAAGAACTTTGTTTGCATCTTTGTTGGCACCGGCATCGGCAGCGGTATTGTTCAAAACGGCTCTCTGGTGCGTGGCGCCACCGGCACCGCCGGTGAGGTCGGTCATATCACACTTTATCCTGATGGAAAGCTTTGTGGTTGCGGGGCCTTCGGTTGTCTGGAAGCTTATGCTTCGCGCACCGCCGTTGCCAAAGACATCCTTGCCGATCTGCAGCGCGGGCATGATTCCGTAATTCGCGAGAAGGTAGATATGACCAAGGGAATCCTGCGCTCAAAGGCGATCGCCCAGGCGGTGGCATCGGGAGACGAGTTGGTGACGGGAGCTGTCGAGCAGGCAGCGCGCTGCATGGCTACAGGCCTGGTTACCGTGATCAATTTCTTGAATCCGCAAAGAATTATCCTGGGCGGCGGGCTTGTCGAAGCAGTGAACCTCTACTTTGAAAAAACTCAGTTGTATGCGCGCCGGCGCTGTCTAAAAATTCCAGGACGCAAGATTGAAATAGTCCGCGCCGAGCTGGGCGACTACGCCGGCATCGTGGGGGCGGCAATGTTAGCCCGCAATGGCTCCAAATGAGAGCCCGCCGCTGCCAGTTACTGGCGCCAGCCTGATTTGTCTAGCCTGTCAGCATCTGAACGGACCCTGCCATAAGCAGTGGATTTTCGTCAGGCAAACGGCCGGGCCTAACGCCTGCGCGTCAGCATGTGTCCGATCACGAACAAGCAGGCAATGATGCCTGCGCCGCTGCCGGCCTTTTGCGCCTGCCAGCGATTTGTGCCGATTTCCGCTCTTTCCGGACTTTTCACTACTTCTACTTTCGGAATAATGTGTTTGCCGGCGATGGTATTCACCACTTCCGTCACGCCATCAATCGGCCCCTGCACGAAAGAATGGCTGAAGGAGTGAACGAAAGCACCTGCGCAATCGGTCGGTGAGCAAACCTCTTCTTCTTGTCCTTCCAGTTCTACATCGATGGTTGACTCGTCCATTGGAATAATCCTCATCTCGTCGCTCATTCCCGAACCTCCAGGCTAATTATTTCTTGCCACGAAAAGGGGCCTGGTTATCTAGGGGATTCCCTGAATTGCACATAAAAACTTGCCTTGATCTCAATCAATCTCGGGCGCAAAACCGCGAACCCTGGCGAGTACCGCGTTTTGACAATTCCTGGTCAATCTTGTCCATAATCCGGCTCTTTTCAAACGACCACTCAGGCGCAATCACTTCTTCCCTGGTTCCTTCAGCGACCAGGCGCATCACCACCATATCCGGTGGCAGCATCTCGAGGGCATCGCAAACCAGATCGACATATTGATCTTCTTCCAAAAGTGGCAGCCTGCCTTCGGCGTAGTCGACGGCCATGGGAGTATGCTTATACACGCACAGTTGGTGGATCTTGATCGCCGTCAGTCCGATGTCGGCAATCTGACGCACTGTTTCCAGCATCTCTTGCCGGGTTTCTCCAGGTAATCCAAAAATCAGATGTGTGGCCACAGTCAAGTTTTTCTTGCGGGCACGCTCCACCGCGTCGAAAAACTCCTCCGCCGAATGTGCTCTATTAATGAGATCCAGGGTTTTGTTGTGAGCAGTTTGCAAGCCGATTTCCAGAAATACATAGGTCTTCTCTTGGTACTGGGCCAAAAGCTCGAGAATGTTATCATCGAGACAGTCCGGTCTGGTGCCGATGCAGATGCCTACAACATCCTCATGATCGAGCGAAACATC
>CAZHEZ010000095.1:0-28528 GCA_964531315.1 uncultured Candidatus Obscuribacterales bacterium
CGGCGGCGCCAAAGTAGCTGTACTCGATACCGGTTGTGAATCAGACGGAACCGACCTGCAAGGCAAAATTGAAAAAGGTTTTGATGCCAATACAGCGGCCGCCAAAATTTTGGGAGGACTGTTGATGGCCACAGGTTCCTTGCCGGGTGTGGTTGATCTGGCCGGCGAAGCAGCGGCGGAAGCTTCTTCCGGAGCCAAGCACGACACACATGGTCACGGTACCTGGGTGGCTTCTTGCATCGCAGCGAAAATGAACAATAAGGTAACTTCAGCAGGCATCGCGCCTTCATCGACAATCTACCCTATAAGAATTGCCAATGGCGCTCCCGGCTCCGAAGCGATGGCGGATGACTTCTCAGTAGCTTGCGCGATGGCAAAAGTATTCACATCGGGCGCTCGCATCGTCAACCTCAGTTATGGCGCTCCTTATGTAGGCTTCCACAACCCCACGTTGCATGCACCGCTGCACAAAATGTTTTCGGAATTCTATTATGTTCGCCAGGGTCTGCTTTTCTTATCGGCCGGCAACGACTCTGTTTTCGATGGAACAGTCAATGCGCCCTATATCAATATGGTATCGGCAATCAATTCGAACGGCTCACTGACCGACTTCTCTAACTATGGAACCATCGTTGACTTTACCGCTCCCGGCGAAGGCATCCACTGCATGGGCATCGATGGCAAGGAAGCTGTGGTCAAGGGAACCTCGTTCTCCAGCCCAATCGTCGCCGGCGTGGCAGCGCTTATTCTCAGCAAGAACCCAGCTCTGCCCAACTTCGTGGTCGAACAGATCTTGCGTTCAAGCTGCACCAACACTACTCCTGGTTGGAATGCTTATTACGGCTGGGGAATGCCGGATGCTCAAAAAGCACTGCAAATGACCCCGTAGTAGAAAGCGACAGAACAATCTTGAGGTTTCCTCGAGGCACCTAGACCAGGCTCAATGAGCCTGGTCTTTAAATTGGAATCAGGCTCAATGAGCCTGGTCTTTAAATTGGAATCAGGCAATGAGCCTGGTCTTTGCTTTGGAAACGGGCTTACCAGGCGACAAATTGCAGTGGCCCTAAAAGCGTGACTGAATGAAAATGTGCACAATTAAGTGTTTGCAGATGCACTGCGAAACTCCTAAAACCAGCTTTTCATCAGTAGATCAATCATCGAACGAATGATATTCCGGAAGTGCTACAAGGAGAATTCAGTCAATGAAAGGTATGGACAGGTGTCGGAAGTATGGCATATTGCCGACGATTGCATGTTTGCTATTAACCTTTGCGCCGCCGCATGCCACCGCTGACGATCACGTGGATCTGCCATATGACTGGGTAATTAAGGTTGAAACACATCAACTCAAGCGCCAATTCGAATATAAGGGTTCCACTCTCAGTCCGGTGGAAAAGCTGGAAGTGAGCTGGCATCCGACTAAGGATGAGGACAAAGTGACTAAATATGAGTACATGTACTATCACGAAGGCAGACCTTTCGGAATGGAGAAGCTTCGCAAAATGGATATGGAACAAGGCGAAGGCGTAGCCATCGAGATCAAGCACAAGGATGGCGACGGCACTGAAGCTGAAAAGAAAGATGCGGCTAATGCGACCTTTCGCCTGGCTCTCGATGCCTATCTGAACAAAAACCCACTGGCAGCTGTAAAGGTTCCCATCACATCATTTGATGCTGTTTCAAATCAGTTGATCAATCTTGGCTTTCACGACGCACAGGATGAAGGTGGCGGGGATTTTAATCAGGGTGCTAAATCCGATATGTCCCTCTACCTGTATTCCGTGCCGGACGGAAAAAAGCAGACCCTGACTAGATAAGACCGGAATAATTTCTGGGATATTTGAGAATTGCCCCTAATTTCTTGCCGGGGCTCGTTATCACCTTAGACGCGACGTGGAGTAGACCAGATGGTCAGACCTAGACCTGCCTGCCATATCTATAAAGATACAAATAAAGGTGCAAACGGACAGGGGCTGGTTGAAGTCGTCGGTGTTCTAATTTGTCTGGTACCGGCCGTATTACTGATGATCGACTTGGGCATGATTGCTTTAGGTGCCGGTTTGAACGATCAAGCTTGCCGAGATGCAGCCCGGGCAGCAGCTTCCGGACCACCAAGCGACCTTTCGATTGCCGACAATCGCCAGGTTGGAGCCGGTGCATCGCCTTATGACAGAGCGATGACCGTGATTGAGAAAATCTATTCGACTAACCTGCCTATGAAGGTGCGCGATCAAATTGAAGCCGTGGAAACGGTACGGGATATTCCTACCGATGCCGGTGGTGCTATTGATGGAGAGGTCTCAGTTAAAACGACAATCGATATTTATCCTCCCTTCATCGCTGGTGCCGTAGTTGGTTCAAAAGGAGTGGCGCTCAGTTGCATGCATACCGTTCCCATTACCTATGTAGTTCCCAATAAGGATCCGTAAGAGAAAAGATTTGCTGTGGTGGCGGGCAACGTCGCCTGTTTCAAAAGAGTTTAACGGCGCTAATGTGTCCACTCCCGATTCGTCGGGGGTGGCACATTAGATCTGTGGATCTTTTGCCATTTGCATCATATGCGGTACCACAACCCAGTTTGCCTTTCATCTCCTCCTAAAACCCGCCGCCTACCCGTTTATACCGGTGTGGATGCTGTAGACATCAATCTTTCAACCAGGACTTAAGGAAAATGAACACAGAGAGGAAAGGAAAGCAGCGAAGAAAGTCAGGAAGTTCCATGACCGAGTTCAGCGGAGCGCTGATCATCTTCATTCTCTTTATATTTGCACCGTTGATCGACATCGGCATTTTGCCGGTTCGCTATCTGATCGCTCACGGCACGATTGCTGAAATGACGCACCGAATGTCGGTTTGCGAGAAGCGCAGCGAGGCGCAAAGCTTACTGAAGGCGAATACCTGGTGGACAGATTTTCTCGCCAAGTGCGGTGTATCTGTGCACAATACCGAGGCATCCTTTGTCATCGTAGGCAAAGGCGGAAACGACAAAACGAAAGTAATCTTAGGCAATGCGCTTTCTGATGACCAATTGCCCAACGGCAATAAGGGTCCTTTTATGTATAGCCTTCAGCTCAATTGCGACTGCGACATTGCGCCCTTGTTCAACGCCCAAGCCGGATTGCCGGGATTCACCAGCCCAATCACTTTCCATATGAACAGTCAGGCTCAATGGGAAAACCTTGGTCGCGATCCGCAATCAAGTTTGTATTACATCAACGAATAAAAAAGAAGGAGAATTGTTTCACCTGCCGTGAAACAAATATGTGAAAGCGATGAATAGAAAAGTATTCAAAGTTCGAGCCAAGAAAAAACGAAACGAAAGCGGCAACATGCTGATTTTGGGAAGCGTGGTTATGGCCATAGTCGGACTGGGTTTATTGATAGGCTATTCCTATGGTGGGCTGGTTTTCACTCACAATCGCCTGCAAGGATCTGCCGATGAAATTGCCCTTGCCGGTGCCAGAAAATTGAATGAAGGCGATCGCATCGGTCAAATGAATAATATGATTGCTCGCTCCAGGCAGCTCGTTTATTACTCAAGGCTGCAGCTTGATGATTCAACAGACAAGTATCCGCAGTTGGCCAAAATCGCACAGCAATTGCTGGATGAGTCGACTGAAACGGCAGCCGAACTGGAAAGCCAGCGCAATAAATTGAAGTTGGTTGCTCAAACTGATGCAATTGACGCTATGGTGAAAAAATTCGACCAGGTAAAGATTACCTATCCCATGTCCTTGCCATGGATGAAGGTGGGCAAACCGAAGCTGATTCGCATGAGGCTGGGCGGTCTGGAAAATGTGGAAAACAACGTTGAAGCTTTGAAGAACATACCTGAATTGGAAGCCTGGGACAATGATCATCCCTATGTTACAAACAATCCCGGGCTCAAACTGTATCGCCAGAGTGTCAATGCCGAGTTGCCCGGTCCGGAAGGCAATCTCAAATTCATATTGTGCTCTCTGGCAGCGCCAGTCGAGAAGACTGTGTCGCCTGCACACATTGCCTTGGCCAAGGCTTATAAGATGCAAGCGGATGATGAAATCCCTTCCTGCACGCAAGTAAAATTGATTCTTCCGGTTGCCACCGGAATTGGTGCCAACGCCCAAAGCGATCTCAGTGTCATGAGCACAGCCGCCTGTACGGGCGCTTCTCCCCAGCAATAAACAGCTTTTCCAGCGCAGCATGATGAAACTCCGCCTCGCCAGTGGCGGAGTTTGTCTTTGTTCGCTAATGTTAATCGATTTGTCTTAAGCAGCTTTCATCTATTTGCAGGATCATACGCGCCTGTCCGACGTCTTCTGAAAAAGGAGACAGGGGCGCGGATGTCATGAGGGCAAGCGCTTGGCATGACTCCTGCGCGTGCTAAAATTGCCTTCTGGAAAGCGAGAAAGTGATGTTCTTGACGGTTTCAAAGAGAAGTTCCGCTGTGAACCCTGTCTTAAGGCGCCTGGTTTCGGCAACACTTGCCGTGGGCGTCTTTGGCTCCTCTTTTGCTTACACATGCATCCCAGCTGCTGCCTCCGATGCCAGTGATGTTTTGCCTGCCCAGCCGGCTGAGAGTATCGAGCTTAAGGCTGAAACTCCCAAAGAGGCGACTGCAGAGAATTCGCCATCTTCGCCTGCTGCGTCCGGATTCACAGGAAAACTTACCTTTCCCGGCGAAGCACCTAAACCAGCCGGCGGCAATCTGACGGTCGATGACGTCAAGATCGAAGGCAATCGCCTTGTGCCAACCGAAGATATTCTTGGTGTAGTCAAAACCAAGCGCGGCGATAAATTCGACCGCGAAGTGCTTTTGCAAGATTTAAAAGCGATCAATGGAATGGGTTATTTCGATGATCGCAGTTTGCAGGCCCTGCCGGAGATGAATAACGGCGGCGTGCTTTTGAAAATTCGTGTTCAGGAAAATGCGCCGATCACTCAATTTTCATTTGATGGCAATGAGGCGCTCGGCTCTGAAGAGCTTTCCCATGTTTTTGCCAATCAATTGGGCAAGCCGCAAAACTTGAACGATCTCTCGTCTTCCATAGATAAGGTTGAGCAGCTTTACCACGATAAAGGCTTCTTGCTTGCCAGAGTCGTTGATGTGAAAGACGATCCCGACGGCAACATTTCACTGAAAGTGAATGAAGGTCAAATTGAATCCATTCAAATCGGCGGCAACAGAAAGACCAAAGATTTCATCATTCGCAATGCCCTGAAAGTAAAGCCCGGTCAGGTCTATAACGAAAAGCAATTGACTGCCGATCTGAAAAAACTATATGCCAATGGATATTTTCAGGATATACGCCGCAGTCTGCAGCCGTCGCCAACCAGTCCTGATAAATATGTGCTCAAAGTGGAAGTTGACGAAAAACGTTCCGGCTCGGTCGGTGTCGGCGGAGGCGTTGACTCCATCGCCGGTCCGTTTGGCAATTTGAGCTTTTCGGACAATAATTTCCGCGGACGAGGACAAATACTTTCATTCAATTCTCAAATGGGCACCGGCATGCAGGGCGTCAACGCCATCAATAATGCTGGTAATAACGGTTATATGGTCAACAAGGGCAACTATCAAGTCGAAGCGACATTTGTTGAGCCTAATTTCCTGAATTCAGGAGCTTCTCTGGCTGTATCCGGCTTCGGTCGCAACTTCTCGTCGATGATGGTCGATCAGTCGATGCAGCGCACGCTGGGTGCATCGGCAACTTTTACCAAGAAGCTTCGTCACAACCTCAATTTGAACCTTGGCCTGATCGGTGACAACACTTCTCTCAAAGACTACAGCAGTCTTTTCGGCAGCACGAATGCCATCTCTGAAATGACAAATCGGGCTCTGGCAACGGGCCTGGCATCGACTGCGGCCGGAGCCGGTTCACTGGCTCAATCAGTCAGAAATCAACAACTCACAGGCGGCACCTACGTTACCGTCAGCCCATCGATTACCTATGACACCAGAAATGGTGTCGACCCTACAAAAGGCAGTTTTGCCAAACTTTCGGCTGGCCCATCATTGGGTTTGGGCTCACCCACTTTCGGCAAGCTCGGCGCCAGCGTCAGCAAATTTATTCCGATTACAAAAGATATTACTCTGGCTACCAATATGCAGGGCGGTACATCCATGGGCGGAATGCCGCAGTTTGCACAATATCGATTGGGTGGCTGGAATGGTATTCGTGGATATCGAATGTTCTCCGATCTGGGCACCGGCACCGGAATGCTGATGGCCACGGCAGAATTGCGCTCGCGCTTGCCTTTGCCCCGCAACAGCAAAGTGGCCAAAGTGATCGACAAGCATGTTAAAGCGACGGCATTCTTCGATACCGGGCGCGTCATGGGAAACAGTCTCACCAACAATCTTTATTCGCGTTCAATGATCGGGGCCTCGGTCGGTGTGGGCTTGAGAATCAATGTCCCGATGCTGGGAATGATCAGACTTGAATACGGCATGCCTCTGGTATCAAGTATTCTCGGCAACTTCACTCCGCGCATCAACGTCGGATTCGGCGATCGCTTTTAATAACCAATGTTTTAATTACTTGCCGTCTCCAAGCCGCCTTTGGCAACTGCCAATGGTGTAAACTGAGCCGTTTGACAGCGTTTTGTTGTATTTGAAGTTTTGGAGAAGAGCATGCACACCTTGCAAAAGAGCCTCGTTCTGGTTACTAGCGCGCTATCGCTTACCCTATGTGCGTTTCCAGCATTTGCTGCTGACGCCCCTGCCGCACCGGCAGCCACTACTGCCGCCAAGGGCGGCGGCGGAATCGGCGTCGTAGACCCGGACAAGGTGGTTAAGGCATATCCGAGAGCAGAGCAATTGGCTAAGGATTTGAAGAAAGAAGAAGACCGCGTCCACAAAATGATTGAAGACGGCAATCGTCAGCTTGAAGAAGCGAAAACCGCTCACAAGCCGCCGGCGGAGCTGGAAGGCTTGCAGAGAAGATTGCAAGAATCGATCGATACGGAAGTGAAGAAAGTGCAAGGTCGCGCTCAATCACTGGAAACACAATTGGAAAGCGATGTTCAAAATGCAATCAAGGCCGAAGCGGCCGCCAGGAAGCTTGACATCGTGCTTCTCAAGCCAGTTGTATTCATGGGTGGTATCGACCTCACCGACTCGGTCATGAAGCGCCTGGCCGCTGCTCCTGCTGCAGCTGCCAAACCGGCGACCAAATAGTCCAGCAGCAATTCCAGGGGGCAGCCATCTTTATTAGTTTGTGGCTGCCCCTTTGAACTCTTTAGATTGACGAGATTGAAAGGATCACAGGGGTCGAAGTATGAAGCTGCCTGCTGAAATGAGTCTTGCACAGATTGCCCACCTTATTGGCGGGCGCGTGGAAGGTCCTGCCGATTTGAAAGTATCTTCGGTAGCGATCACGCCCATGCAGGCAACGGAGGACGACCTGGCCCTCGTTTTTGACGAGAAGCTGGTCGCTCAACTGGGCGATTGCAAAGCCAAAGCACTGGTTGTTACCCCGAAAGCAAAAACAGAACGTCCGCGCATTGTCGTAGAACGCCCGATGCTGGCAGTGCAAAAAATGCTTTCTGCCGTTGCACCCAAACGTCATGTTCCGCCAGCCGGTGTCCATCCAACCGCTGTTGTCGACCCGACTGCAGCGCTCGGAGAGGCAGTGGCGATAGGGCCTCTGGTCGTGATTGGTCCGGGATGCAAGATCGGCGCCAAGACCGTCATTCAACCAGGCACCGTCATTGGTGCCAAAGTGGAGATTGGGGAAAGTTGTTTGATTGGAGCCGGTTGTTTGATTGCCGATGTAATCAAAATCGGCAACCGTGTGATCTTGCAGCAAGGTGTCGTCCTTGGCTCTGACGGTTTTGGTTATGTCACAGAACGCGAGTCGAACCTGGAGCGCAGGCTGAATGGCAGCCGCGATTTAAAAGAAGAATCGAATCCGCATCTGAAAATTCCACATATCGGCACCGTCATCATTGAAGATGATGTTGAAATCGGATCTTGCACCACAATCGACCGCAGCACCATGGGTGCAACCACTGTTGGTCGGGGAACAAAAATAGACAATCTGGTCATGATTGCCCACAATTGCCGCATCGGCGAGGAAGTGTTGATCATCGGTACTACCGCAGTGGGCGGCTCCTGCACTATTGAAGACAGGGCCATTATTTCCGGCAGCGCCTGCATCGCTGATCACCTCAAGATCGGCAAAGACGCGATTGTCGAAGGCATGGCCGGCGTGATTAGCAGCGTGCCGTCCGGCGACGTGCAAGTGGGAGTGCCTGCAGTGCCAAGGCGCGAATTCATAGAACAACTGATTCGACTAAAGAGATTGAAGAGCACATATTCCGACGTCAAAGAGCTGAAAGAACGCGTCGCCAAGTTGGAAGCACTGCTTTCCGAAAAAGCGCTGGTCAAGGGATAAACACAAAGGACAACGAGGTCATGAAATCTCCCACTCTTAGCGCTTGTGAAAAATTTCGGGTTGAATATAAAGGACGCGGCGCTACTTCAAAGAAGGAGATCACCGTTGTGATTGAAAACGGTGCTGCGGGCAAAGGCATCAACTTTTCAGTTCTCGATAGCCGCCCTGAAGCCAAAGGCGCTTATATAAATATCCCAGCCCGCGCGGCAAGTGTCGTCAACACTTTGCGCAATGTAGTCATAGGCAAAGATTCAGTGCGCCTCTGTATTGTGGAACATGTGCTCTGCGCTGTGGCAATCTGGGGTCTGGAAGATGTGCTGATCACCGTCAATGGTCCCGAGCTTCCCCTGGGAGACGGCAGCGCTCTGTTTTTCATTGATCTTCTTAAATCGGCTGGAGTGGAGCGTCGCGAAGTGGCTGCCGACATTGAGCTTAAGGAGACGATTACTGTGGGGTCAGGAGATCGCATGATTTTGGCTGTGCCCGACTCGAAGTTTTCCCTCACTTATTTGATGGATTGGGATCATCCAAAAATCGGCAAGCGCTGGCAGACATTTGACTCCAGCAAAGCGCCCGAGGAAATTGCTTCGGCGCGCACTTTTGCATCCTTGAAAGAGCATCAGATGCTTGGACTGGCAGACGACAGCGTCAGTTTGACCGAAGATGGATTTACGAAACCATTGCATTTTGACGATGAGCCAGTTCGCCACAAACTGCTTGATTTTCTCGGTGATCTGACCTTGATAGGCGTCAATCCGATGCGGGTCAAAGCAAAGTTCATCAGCATTAAAGGCGGTCATGAACTGGATGTGCAATTGGCTCGCAAGTTGGAAGCCCTGGTGCAAGTCAAGCAGTCTGATGTTGCCAATAAGTAAATTGGCCGCCTGAGCCCAGAAGCCATACCCTGGTCTGGAAGTTAAACCGTTAACGGTCTAACTTCTAAAAGAACTTGGTCGCACTTTTCGGGCTGAAGTGCCGCCAATTGGGTTAATAAGGGAATTTCGAGACAACTGTATGATCGGCCAGTCGAGTCAGCGGGCTTTAGTTTCAAAGCGGATACTTTGATTCGGCTTTTGCATTTAGGGGGCGAAGTGAAATATACCGAAGTCAGAAATTCAGGCATCCAAAGAGCGGCATCACTGATCGCACTTGCTACTGCCTTTCAGCTAACTCAAATGTCTGTGCCGGCATTAGCTTTTGACGAAAAGAAAATTTCCGAGTCTTCTGGTGTCAGTCTTACTATTTATAACCAGAATTTCGGTTTGGTCAGAGATACGCGTTCTGTCGAATTGGCCAATGGCATAAACCATGTGCGTTTTGAAGATGTTGCCGCCAAAATCGATCCGACGTCGGTGAGTTTTACGTCGCTTACTGCCCCCAATCAGGTAGTTGTCCGCGAGCAAAATTATCAGTACGACTTGATTGATCCGACCACTATTTTGTCCAAATCGGTAGGCAAAGATGTACGCATCAAGAATTATCTGAGCAACGGCAGCGTTTCCGAGATCAGTGGAACCCTAATAAATTCGCCCAGGACTTATGTATCCGATGCCGATGGGCGAGTTTCGGCAACTTATTCAGGTCTGGTGGTGAAGACAGGAAATGGTGTCATTTTGAATCCGCAAGGTCAGGTCGAGCTCGCTGAGCTGCCGGCCGGACTGGTTCCGAAACCATCGCTTTTGTGGAAGTTGGAAACGGACAAGCCGGGCATGCACAAAACTGAGATTGCTTATCAAACAGCCGGTCTCAACTGGAAATGCGATTATGTGGCCCTGGTCAACAGCGATGACACGAAAACCGACTTGACCAGCTGGGTTACGCTCGACAATCAATCGGGTGCCAGTTATAACGATGCGGCTCTGAAACTGCTGGCCGGTGATGTGCACCGCGTTACAGCGCCTCAACCAATGTATGCCAAATCAATGATGATGAGGGCCGGAGGCGCGAGCGAGCAACAATTTACAGAACAGTCTTTTGCTGAGTACCATCTTTATACGCTGGCCGGAAAGACTGATGTAAAAGACCATGAAACCAAGCAATTGAGTCTTTTCAATGCGGCTCAAATTCCCACCAAAAAACAATTTGTTTTTGACGCCAATGGGCAATTTTATCCAGGCGGCTGGTCGCCTTCAGGTACGAGCAGCAAGATCATGGTCAAGTTGGAGATGGACAATTCAGAAAAGAACAACCTGGGGATGCCCATGCCTAAAGGCAAAGTGCGCGTCTATAAAAAAGACAAGGACGGTGCGCTGCAATTTATCGGAGAAGATCAAATCGATCACACACCGCGCGATGAGAAAGTGCGCTTGTATATCGGTGATGCCTTCGACGTTGTCGGCGAGCGCAAACAGATGAACGTGCAGCACGTCTCCGATCGCGTCACGCGCGTGCAAATGGAAATCAGCCTGCGCAATCACAAGAAAGAAGCGGTCACTGTCACTGCCGTCGAGCATGCCTATGGACAGTGGAAGGTAACCAATTCCTCTCAGGATTATAGAAAGAAAGACTCAACAACTTTTGAATTCGACGCTAAGGTAGCGCCCGACAGCGAAACCAAAATCACCTATGAAATCGAGATGAAGTACTAGCTCAGCCAGTCCATTAGGCTGGGCTCGGGAGCAGTATTTACTGCACTCGCAAAAGATGATCCAGGGCTAACTCCGCCGCGCCGATGATGCCGGCGTCGTCACCCAGTCTGGAGCGATGAATGTCGAGGCGCTCGCCGACGCGGGGCAAGCATCTGTCGATGACCAGTTCTTTCAAGTGGTCGTAATTGACGAATTTGGCCATGCCGCCGGAGATAATGAAACAGTCAGGATCAAGTGTGTGGGCGAGAGTGACTATGCCTGCGCATACGTGTTCGTGGTAGATGGAAACGATCCGTTGCGCGATGATGTCACCTTGTTCGGCGGCTGCGCAAACCTGATCGACAGGCGGATCTGGCAGTAGTGCGGCCAGGGGGGACTGTTCGACGGTTACATTGGTGAGCAATTCTTTTGCCGTGGCGCGGAAGCCGCGGCCGGAACCGTATGCTTCCCAGCAATCGAATAGGCCGCACGTGCAAAGCCGGTGATTGCTTAAATTAGCACGCAGGTGTCCGATTTCGCCGGCTGCATAATGAGCGCCGCGGTAGAGTCGGCCGTTCATTATGATGCCGCCACCAATACCGGTGCCCAGGGTAACGGCGACGACACAGGTTTTTTCTTGCAGTCCGATTGCTTTGACTTCACCATATGCTGCGGCATTGGCATCATTGTCGACGTGCACCGGCAGTCCTGTTCTGCTTTCGATTACTTTCTTTATTGGTGTTCCTGCCCAGCCCGGCAAGTTACCTGTCGAACCGATTACTTCACCTGTCTCCGTATTGACTATTCCTGCTGTGGCTATACCGACTCCGCGCAAGACATGGTCTTTTTGCGCATCTTCGATCAACTGGACCAGCTGATTGGCGATGTTTTCGGCGCCTTTCGGTGTAGGCACTTTTCTTGTTTCGCCCACTACTTTATAGTCGTAAACCGCCGCGCAGCCAATCTTGGTGCCGCCCAGATCAATACCCAGGGCCGGCATCTTGTCCTTTAGAAGTTGATCCAGGTTTTTGTTTTCAGCGTTATGACCTTCAGCACTCTTGGATGATGTCATTAGATTCCGCCCAATTTACCCGCATCAGCTGTATTTTTCAGGACCAGACGATTGAAGTTGATCGGGTTGCCCATCAATAAGTCGAATCCCATGCGCTGGTTGCCGGTCAGGAAGTCTCGAGATAGAAGCAGTTTGCAGTCTTGCGGACCAATTGCTGCAGTCACGGTTCTGGTATAAGCCAATTTTTGAATCATGTTGTATCCGACCGAGCCGCCTAAGGTCAAGTATTTGCTTACTTTGTAGCCGCCTTGTACGTATACCGAACGGGTGCCCTGAATGAATTGGTCGAAAACGAAAGGCGATTGTCCGCGAATTGCCGATTGCGTATAGCCCAATCTGATTTTGAATTTATTGGCCACTGCTTCCAGGTTGGGACCAATCTGGGCCATGGCCATGGTGTCGCCGGTCGAATAGGCCTTGAAGCCCAGACCACCTGTGATATTGGAAGAGAGACCGTATTTCTCATTACCCAGTTTGAAAAGTGGGTGGCTGGATGCACTTATTGATTCCGAAAGCCGATAGGCAGAAACTATTTTGGTGGAAGGAGTGGTGGTGAATAATTTTGCGTACTGCGGCGTCAAGTTGATCAACTGAGGGTTGTCTTGTGCCCAGCCGGCTGCCGATCTAAGGCTGACGCTCGAGAGAAATGGAATTTTGCTTGTGGAGCGCGTATCGACAAATTCGGCGATGGCACGAGCGCGCCTGTAGCCGAACAGTCCGTCTTCAAGATAACGGTTGATACCGCCCTGGAAACGCGTTTTGTTGTTGATTTTGTACTTGAGGTCGCCGATCAGCAGATTGGAGTTGGAGCCATAGGCCAGGTGGGCAGTCAACCTCGGTCCCCGATAGCTGACCTGGGCGCCCAGACCGGGATAATTGTTTGTTGTGGTGGTTCTGCCGTCCAGCCGCTTGCCGCCCAGTTGAATCAGGGGCGCATACGACAGAACACCGTATTTGCCTATCGACTTGTGGAAATTCGGACCCAGGTTGAGACCGCCGGACATCAGGTTGTTGCCCATGTAGGGCGTGACCGGGAAAGTAATATTGTTTTCCTGACCGATGGTGGCTTTGAATTTCGGCAGCGGAATGCCCAGCTGTCCGAATTGCATTCTGCCACCAAATATGGTGAGGTTGTCGTGGTCCAGATACTGTTCGTAGACCATTTTCTTGGCAGTGAATTTAAAGCTGCTGTTTTCCGGAATGTATGCCTCGGGGTGAGCTCTTTTTTCACCCAGTTCTTCTTGATAGTTGAGAGGAGCATAGCCGGTTGTGCTGCCGAAAAGCAGCGGCTTAGGCAGGGTCATCGTGCCGTTTTTGAAGGTTATGCCGTCATCAATTCCGTATGCTTTGCGGGCAACGATACTGGTTCCGTTTACTTCAGTATCCGGATTGGTGATCAGATATTCGTCTGAATTGACTTTGAACTTGAAGGCACTGCCTGTGGTCAACTGTCCGTCGCGAAAGATGCGAACATTGCCGCGGGCGTCCATCAATTCTGCGTTTTGATCATAAAGGATCATGTCGGCTTCCAATTTGGAATTTTGCCCGGCGATGATCGCGACTGCATTACCAGTGCCCAGGAAAGTATTTTTCTGTTGATCGTATTCGGTGTCGTCGGCGACGATTTGAATCGTGCCTTTGAGAGTTGTGTCTTCGTCGATTTTAAGAGAACTCTCATCTACATTGCCGAGTTCGGGCGTCATTTTCGTCGGCTCGGGCTTCAGCGTGTCCGCCTTGGCCTTTTCCGCTGCGCCCAGCTGGGCAGAGCCAGCTGACGGACCAGGCTGCCCGCCGGCCGGTTTTATCGAATTGATGTCGTATTCGAGAGACTCATGTATAGGTGTTGAGAATTGGTTGTCAGGAGATACTTTGGCTGCGCTCTCTTCATCGACGGGGTCAGCCAGCTTAGGGACCAGGGGAAGCAGAAGAGTGCCTTTCGGGTCTGCTTTGTCGGAGGTCTTACTTGAGTCTTTTGCTTGAGAAGGAAGCGCTTGACAAATGCTCAGGGTGCTGGAAACTATGAGCAGGCACAGGGCTGATGCAAAAAGGCGGCGTTTGACCGGCAAGCGCTCTGGCCTGCCCCCTGGTGAAATAATCTTTGCAAGATGCGACATTCCGCACTGTGCATTGTTGTATTTGCTATAACGAGCCGACAAGGGCTTCAAAATCATTGTTAGTCCTTCTAGTGTCTTCTGACTATCCGTCGAACTCGGTGCAAGGCGTAATGCGTGTAATTAGATTCTAGGAAATCGGCGCGAAAAGCGCTCTGGCTAATATCTAATTCGCGGATGTCAACATAGGGTGACAATACTATAAAGAAATGGCACTCAGGTCAAGGAACTTCTACCCATTCTAGAATTACGGTTTGGGTCAACACTGAAATCGACGTGCACCGCGTGCAAAGTGTTTCCATGAGAATTTATTAGCAACTGGTATTTCTTAGCAACTGGATCTGATTCCAAACTGACAATTTCCAAAACATGAACCCATTTGTTTTTCACGTGCCAACCAAAATAGCCTTCGGAGAAGGCCTGGCGGCAAGCACGGCTGATATTGTCAAGGAGTTGGCCGGCAGCCGCGCTTTGATCCTTACCGATAAGCCGCTCATGAAGACAGGCATCGTCGAGCAAATCCTGGAAGGATTTGCAGACATGAAGCATGTGGTTTTTGATGACGTGCCTCCTGATTCGGATGTCGACTGCGTAAATAATGTTGCTGATCTGGCTCGGGCAGAAGAGTGCGATTGCATTGTGGCAGTGGGCGGCGGCTCCGTCATGGACACGGCAAAAGTCGTCAACATTTGCCTCACGCTTGGCGGCGAAATTCTTGAATATCAAGGTTTGAACAATATTGCCGAACAATTGCTGCCACTGGTGGCGGTGCCAACTACGGCCGGAACCGGTTCTGAGGTTTCTATGGTGGCAATGGTCAAAGACAGAGCGGAAGGGAAAAAACTGCTTTTCGGCAGCCGCTATCTGGCACCTTCCGTGGCCGTGCTCGATCCTCTTCTTACAGTTTCTTTGCCTCCCAAACTGACGGCGGCCACCGGTCTGGATGCGCTCACGCACGCGGTCGAGTCTTATACCGCTGTAATCAGCAATTCGGTTTTCACCGATTCATTGTGTATTGATTCCACCAAAATGATTTTTGAAAATCTGCGCGCTGCCACCAAAAATGGTGGCGACATTGAAGCCCGCTCGCAGATGCTCGTTGCCAGTACCATGGCCGGTGTGGCCTTCACTAATTCCGGGGTCGGTGTCGTCCACGCACTGGCCCATTCTGTAGGCGCCAAGTTCGGCACTCATCACGGTATCGCTAATTGCATCTTCCTGCCTCACGGAATGCAATTCAATATGGATGCGGTAGTGGCCAGATATGCAAAACTTTCCCGGCTGGTCGGCATGTCCGTGTCCAGCAAAGATTCGGTAGCAGCCGCAGAGCTGGTCGAAGCAATCGAAAAGCTTTGCAACGACTGCGGTTTGCCCAGACGGCTCCGGGATGCCGGTGTGCCCGAGCTCAAGAGTGCCGACATTGAAGAACTAACCTTTCTAACAGGTTCGGATCCTGCAATAATGTTCAATCCGAAAGAGTGTTCTCCGGAAGATATCAAAGGGTTATACGAGAGGGCGTACTGATGCAGTTTTTTGCCAATACTGACGAGCTTCACCAGGTCATGAAAGAACTTTGGGCGCGCATTGGCAGAGACCCTGACATGTCTCAAAAGCTATTGCAGTCAAAATTAATCGTGCAATTTCAATACCGGGAGCCGGAAGGCCGCATCACGGTCGACTGCTCGGATGGCAAAGAAATGAAAGTGTCGGTAGGCAAACAGTCAATCAAGCCGGTTGTGGAAATGGCCATGAAGGCGGACGTCGCCCATGATTTCTGGCTCGGCAATGTGAATGTGCCTTTTGCAATTGTGAGCGGAAAAATCATGGCTCGCGGACCGGTCGCTAAAGCACTGCAGCTTCTTCCTGTGATCAAGCCGGCTTTCGACATCTATCCCAACGTGATCAGCCAGCACAAAAAAGTGATGGCATAGAGCCCCAGCTTTTCTCATGGTGATTAGGGTTCAATAAAGATGTCGGTGGTGACGATCGGCGAAGTTGTAGTCGACTGGATTTCGACCGAGATCGGTACGGATTTTACTGACGCAAAAGATTTTGTCAGGTCCCTGGGAGGCAATGCTTCCAATGTGGCGATCGGGCTGGCGCGCCTGGGTGTGGAAGTTCGCTTGATTGGCAAGCGCGGTGACGATCCGCACGGGAAATATCTGGATGCAGTTTTGCAGAATGAGAAAGTCATCTTGAGCGATCTGGTTGTCGATCAAGGCAGCCCCACTGCGCAATGTTATGTCTTTCGCCATGAACGCGAGGAATACAGTTTTTTCAACTGGCCAAGGCCCAATGCCAGTCACCTGTTGACCGACGATGAAGTGAAGGAAGCTTCCATAGCTGGTGCTCACTTTCTTCATGCCACCGGCATTTCGCTGACGATCGCGCCCAGGCGCCATGCCGTCATCAAAGCTCTTAAGATGGCCAAACGGCTGGGTGTGCCGATTTCATTCGATGCCGGATTTCCAACCGGCGAAGACCGGCAGGCCAGAGAATACGCTCTTACTGCTTTGAAAACCGCAGATATTGTCAAAGTCAATTTGAGCGAACTGGAATTTTGGGCCGACGCCCTCGAGCAAGAAAGCAAAATCGAACGCCAGTCCAGCAAGCAGACGGCAGTGCCGCCTAGTAAGCCGCTTTCGGCTACTATTGTCGACCCACTGGATCAGACCTCTGGAAATGCATCCGCTCAAGTGATCGCCCTGGGCAGGAAATTGAACGGGCTTTTGAACGGACCTGATAAGAATATTGCCGACGGTCCTAATTTGATTGTCACTTTAGGCGCTTATGGAAGTCTTCTTGTCAGAAGAAATGGTGACTATGTTTTTGCCCCGGCATTACCTGCCGATACGGTCTCGGAGCTTGGTGCCGGTGACGCATTTGTGGCCGGCATGATTGCCGAATTACTCTCCTGCGCGGGCAGCGACGGCTCTAAAACTGCCAATTCAAAAGAAGGCAGCTTAGACGGCGGGACCGGCTTCCTGGACAAAATGGGCCATGACGATTGGCTCCGCGTCCTCATTACTGCCAATGCGGTAGGCGCCCTTTCCACTCGCTCAATGACCGCCTGGGAGTCGCTTCCCACGCGCCAGGAGCTCTCTCAACTAGTGAAAACCATAGTCTGAAACAACTGTTTCAGATGAAATTCCGGCTGGTGGGCTACCCTTTTGCGAAATGTAAGGTTAGACTATTCTTGCGTATCTGCTCTCACTAAACTCATCTATGCGCAGGTGACCTTATGGAAGCCGTAGCCTATCTTGTCGGCATGTTTCATGCTGCATCACTCGCGGTCGTAATTGGCCTAGTGGCTTTTTCGCTTCTGGCGATTTTTCTTTTGTTGAAGGTCTGGCAGCCCGACTGGGACGGGAACTAGCAAGTTTTTATTAGCGACAGCTTCCTGGCTCTAAATGCTGTTTTTCGCTTGTCCGCTGTCATCAAAGAGGCACGGCCGATTTTCTGGCGCTCTTTCAAGGGGAAAGCACTTTGCCGGCTGAAAATAGATATTCGCAAATGGCATACATGTTTGTAATTTGCTCTTTGGCTATTTTGTCTTTCAATCCGTAGAACTCAACACAGAGTCCACAGGCGAAGACTTGGACCCCGGCTTGCTGAAAATCCTGAAGCACTTTTCTTACGGATGAATCAGGGTCCATCAAGCGCACGCCTGTATTGGCCAAAAGTATTGCTTGCGGGCGGTGGCCGGCCTCAAGCATTGTTTGCAAAAACACATTGAGCAGATTAACGCTGAAGTCTCGGTCTCCTTCTCCGAAAGTGTCCTTAGAAATGAAGACTACTGTCGTCGTTTCAATTCCTTTCGCAGTCCCATTTGTTTGAGTGCTGCCTCCCGTGACCGCGTCAATATGACTGTGAATATGTCCAGGTTCAACTTTTTCTGTAGGTTGGGTGCCTATCAAAACCCTAAAGCCGTCTTGATTTTGTTCGGACTCAAGCTTCAGTCCCAGAGAATTGGCCAGCCTGGATAGATTCATCACATTGATATCGCTGTCGACGAGCACTTCCACTTTGCCCTTTGGCTTTCCATCCAATACCTTCTTGGTGCGCAAAACCGGCTCCGGGCACATAAGACCTCTCAGGTCCAGCTTTGAGGCAATGGTCTCCACTTCCGGTTGGCCATTCTCCTTATCTTGCTTGTTTTGAGCGCTCATTTCTTTACCTCGACTGTTCCGGGTTTTCCGGATTGGAATCCGCCGATTATGCTTGCCGTCAATCCGCTTTCGGTCAGTTCGGCCAAAAGGCGCATGGCCGGCTCTTCTTTGAGTGCGAACATGAGCCCGCCTGAGGTTTGCGGATCGAACAACAAATCTTGCCTGGCCACATCTATATGTTCGAGATTGATAACAGATGGGCCAAATGTATTGCGGTTGCCGTATGCGCCTGCCGGCACAAAACCTTGTTTTGCCAGAGCGATGGCGCCGGAAAAGAAGGGCAACTCATCTATATATAAGTACGCCGACAATCCACTTGCTAAGGCCATTTCGGTGGTATGGCCGATCATGCCGAAACCGGTAATGTCTGTTGCCGCCGAGGGCTCGTATTTCTTTGCAATCTCAAGGGCGCTTTTATTCAAGAGAGTCAAGGAGGTCAAAAGCTGCTTGTGCTCAAGGTCTGAGAGGGTGTTTCCTTTTAAACCCAAAAGCATGACGCCAGTGCCAAGAGGTTTGGTGAGCAGCAGTACGTCTCCTTCTTTTGCACCGCCATTGGTGAGTATCGAACGCGGGTTTATCACTCCCGTAACGGCCAGTCCATAAACCGGCTCAGGGCCCTGGATCGAGTGTCCTCCACAAATTATGGCGCCGGCTTCGGCGCAGGCTGCTTGTCCTCCTTTCAAAATTTCTTCTACTACAGTAAGAGGGTAATCACAGGTTGGAAAACACAGTATGTTGAGGGCGATTACCGGTTTTCCTCCCATTGCGTATACGTCGGATAGTGCATTAACAGCCGCAATGCGCCCAAAGAGGAAGGGATCGTCTACTACAGGCGGGAAAAAGTCGACCGTTTCAATAATTGCAATATCTTCTGTAATTTTGTAAACAGCAGCGTCTTCGAAATTATCCAGACTGGTGAGCAGTTCCGGGCAGGAAGGTCTGGGAATCGAGCTTAGAACTTGCTTCAGATCAAGAGAACTAATCTTTGCCGCACAGCCAGCGGCTTTTACGTTGGCTGTCAATTTTCTTGAAGATTCGTTATCGCTTATAGTCATTTTGTCTCAGCCATGGTTGCAGCAAGGAACCCGCATGAATACTGGATATCTTTGAGTAGGTGTGCTGTAGTCTCTTTTCTCATTCGTTTAGGACTGCGTTGCCCGATCAGATGAAGTTTCTGGAGCCTCCTGCAAACCCGCATGATATGCAGTTCTTGATGAGCCTAGGTTTGCGCCATTCCAAGAAACCTTTTAACTAAATTCCCTAAGCTCTCGCGAATTTGTGGCGTTTGAGGCATTCCAAAACGAGAACGAGTAGCGTACATTTATTGATGGAACCCACCTCGCAACAAGCATAGACGGTGGTCCTTGCGTACGTCTATTTCGCGTTCGTGGTTTCGTAACTTTTTCTACCCCACTCAGATATTTAAGAAGGATCTGGCATGCCAAAGAAAGTACTTGTGGCGCTTCCTCCCGGTTTGCTGGAGCAGATTGACAGTGTTGCTCAAGTTGAGCACCGCACTCGCTCCGATTTGATAAGAGAGGCTCTCAGGCGTTACATCGACGGATTCAAGCGCACTCAAGGACCGCGCATGTCGATAAGCTCCGTAGGGTCGCAGAAGATAGCTCTTTTGACTGAATCAGAATAGTTCAGGCTGTCCGACCATACAGTCCAATCGTTAAATCACATAGTAGTTTCCCCACTGAGTCTGTTGACTTCCGGGCAGCACCGCCATACGATCTCTAAGCTCGGCGTAAAAGGCCCAGCCCATGAATGAATCGTCAATAGAAGGGCGTCTGAAAGCGGCAAAAACCAATGCAGTGGGGAAATATACTGGTGTTCGAAGTCTTGTTCATAGCCGTGGTGGCTATGGGACTGGGCTTTGCACGGGCTCCGCGCTGGCTTTTGAGACGCAAGCTGCAGAAGGGTTTCCCCTGGGGCTATTATGCCGACCAGATCCCGCAGTCGGACCCGTATATGTTCAATGACAAGGACACCAACGACTTCCTGCACGATACCGGGCTGGAATTTGGCGGATTCGAGGGGGCCGGCGATTTCGGCGAATTCAGCGGATTCGGCGAATTGGGCGAATACGGTCAAACCTTCTTCGGCGGCGACGGCGGCGGCGGCATGTAAGGCCAGTCGCCTGTTTAGCCGCGCGACACTCTCTTTTGCCTAAAAGCTGTAGAAGCTTCACATGCTTCACAACACTCATAGGTATAAAATTAGGTGACAGGGAGGGATGCCTTGACGGATCCGAATTTTCTCTGGCTGTACGGATTCGTCTTGTTGATCGCAGGCAGCCTTCTTACTAAAAACAAAGTCAAACAAGTCTGTGTCGGGGCTTTGCTCATCTATGCCACATTTTTTGTGGCCAATGGACTGTGGGCATCGGCTCATAGCGCTGCCAAGACTGCAAAAGGCGGTTTGGGCAGCGCCAATAATGCCGAATTGTTTTTGAAGATTGAATCGGCAATCAATACTTTTCAAAGAAACGCCAGCTCTCTAACGCCTGCTCAGCCCGCTGAAATTGTCGCTACTGAGCGGCTTAAACTGCTCAGTCAGGTGGAGGAAATGCTCAAAAAGAGCGCTTCCGAAATGCCTGCCGAGCCGTTGCCGATTGTTCGAGTGATTGTTCTGGCGCACGAAATCGGTCATCCAGCCAAAACATACCGAGAGCGGCTTGAGGCGCTCAATACTGACAAGTCAAAAGAACTGCTGAAGATTCTTGACAGTCTCTATGCCAATCCCAGGACTCTGGATTCGGCTAAGCGTCAAACGTTGGCCAAACAAATTGAAACCGAGTTCAGCGGCTGGTACCGCTCGGTTTCACTGATGCGACTCTATGGCGAGACCAAGCAAATCGAAGCACTCAAGAAGGCAACCGCAGAATTCGATGAAGGCAACATGCGTTTTGTGGCTCGGGCCGCCATATTAGCGCTGTTCATCGCGCTTTCATTTCTGGGCGGCTTGATCGTCATTCTGGCCACTCTTTTCATTTTGCCGCGTCGCATCACTCTTCCTGAGCATCGTGAGCAAGTCGCGGCGCCAGCAAAGTATGGCGCTCTTACTATCTATTCTGTCTTTATAGGTTGGCTGGCCACCCAGCAGTCCATTGGTGTGATCGTGCAAATGGCGCTTAAGGACGTCCATCTTTTGCAACAGGGTGCAATCGTGGCCGGCACTGCCACTTTCTTGCTCTACTTGATTACAAACGGTCCCAGTCTTTTGTGGGTTTATTTCCTGGCCTTGAAACCACGCGCCATCAAGTTTTTAGAAGGTGTGCGCCTGCGCTTCAAAGTCGATCGAAATGGACCTTTTCGGCTGGTCGTCTATGGAATATTGACCTGGCTTGCCGCTGTGCCTTGTGTTGTCTGCGCTTATTTAATCGCGGCAAAATATCTGGGGTCACAGGGATCGAATAATCCCATCGTTTCGGTGGTGATGCAGGCAGCTCGCACCAATAATTTCGCGGCCACGATTATTTTCTATGCCACTCTTGGATTTCTGGCGCCCGTCTGTGAAGAGATATTATTTCGCGGTTTTCTCTATACTGCCCTCAGGCGCTACTGGGGTATTTTGCCGTCCATGCTTGTGTCGGCCGTGCTTTTTGCCGGTGTTCACCTGGATGCAGGCGGATTTTTGCCGCTTTTGACCCTGGGTATGCTTTTTGCCTTTACGCTCGAGCGCACGCGCAGCATCCTGCCCTGCATGGTCGCACACGGATTATGGAACAGCGGCACCTTCACCATGGTGCTTTTGGTCTTTTCCCCCTGAGCCATAAGGCTTTTGCCTACTATTTTGTCTTCTTTTTTGGGCATATAGATAGAAGACGAAAAACCCCTCTGGGTTTACCCTCAATGACCGGGGGCTGCCATGGTCACCGCCAGACCTCAAATCGCCATAAAACTAGTGTCCAAGCCGTTTTCGTCCAGGACCGCTCTGGCGCCTCTTCTGGTCGGTATCGGTGTGGGCTGGGTTTTCACACTGGCCTGGCTGGTTACCGGCATTTTTGCTCTCATGCACAACTTTTATTGGGGGCTTACCCTTCTTGGTTCTACCTTTGGTTTTTCTCTGATTCTTGGTTTTATGAGCTATTCGCTGATTCGAGACGCCAATCGAAGCTTCGTTTTCGAACTTACTGATTCAGAGGCCGTGCTTTATGTCTATGACCGGCTCAAAAAACGCAAATCAACGCAAATGGTCTTGCTCGATGACGTAAAGTACGTTGAATACTATCCGTATCGCGACTCTGCCTCGATGATTCTGCATACTCCCTATGCCCAGATGGAAGTGCCGCTCTGGCCGATGGGAGAGCAAGTCAAAGACATCATGGATTTTCTTGACGGACGCGGGTTGCGCATCGTCAATGTTCAGTTTGATGACGTCATTCCCGACTGACCAAAGACTTTTCTTTTTCACTCTTTGATGGACGGGCCGGCTCCGGAAATATCACCGTCAGGCAGGTGCCGATGCCGCCTACGCCGTCATTGACTTCCACTTTGGCGCCGTGGGAGCGGGCAATTTCTCTGACGATGGACAGTCCAAGACCGCTTCCGGCAGCGCCGTCGCGCAAGATTCTATAGAAGCGCTCGAAAACCAGTTCTCTTTCTTTTTCAGGGATGCCCGGACCATTGTCTTCTACAGAAAGAGTGGGCGCTGTCGTTTTGGAAAGTCTGACTGTGACCTTGCCGCCTGGCTGGTTGTAGATGACGGCGTTTTCGATGATGTTTGTGACCATCTCTCTCAGCCCAACCGGGTCGCCTTCGATGAATATAGACTCTTGTGGAGACTCGAAGCCGAGATCAACTTTTCTCTCGATGGAAAGCGGCACCAGGTCTTCAGTTACGCTAGAGACGATGGCGCTCAGGTCGGTTTTCTGCCTGGCTATTTGCGAGGCTACTCCGGGCTCCGATCTAGCCAGGGTCAAAAGTCGAATAATCAGGCTGGACATCCTGTTTATGCCAGTATGAAGTTGGGCCAAAACCGAGCTGACGGAGGGGTCTTCATTCATCTTCAGGGCTAAATCAGCATACGTTTTCAAACCGGCCAGTGGTGTGCGTAATTGATGCGCGGCATTGGCGACGAAACGGCGTTCTCTTTCCATTTCGTCATTGAGCATTTTAAGCAGATCATTGATCGCTCCCACCAGAGGTCGAACTTCAAGCGGAGCTGTACTTTCAGAGACCGGGCTCAAGTCGTTGGGAGAGCGCAAGGAAAGTTGCTTGCTCAATTGCTGCAGGGGAAACAAACCTTTTTTGATGCCGAACCAGACTGCGACGCCACCACAGATAATCAAAATCAACTGCGGCAAAAGAACAGATATGACTATATGAGTAACGATTTCTCGGCGTGCGTTTCTGGTTTCAGCTACTTCCAGAATCAAAGTTTCCGGTGGATTGTCGTCGTCGTCATCGTCTGCTTTCTCCTCGGCAAAGTGGCTGGCCACGGGAAAAAGCATGGTCAAAACCCGCACTTCTCTGCCGTCCAGAAGGCGGGTCGAATAGTGAGGTTTATTGGAATTGAGCGAGCTTCTGTCAAAAGGCAGCGTGCCATCACCGGCGATGCGCTTGCCGTCCATGGTGTAGATCTGGTAGAAAAACGTATCGCGATAGTTGTGTTTGAGAATAGCCTGGGCAGCGGGAGGCAAGTCGACAAGCACTTGCCCGCCTTTGTGGCGAACGCGCGCAATTACCGAATCGGCCGAGTTTAGCAATCCGTTGTCATAAATTTCTCTGGCCAGCAAAAGCGCGGCGTTGTATGCAATGAACGTGCTGGACGCAGCGATTGTGGAAAGTGGAATCAAAAGCCACAGGAGGAGCTGCTTCCGGATGGAAGAGGTCATGCAGGTTTCTCAAGCATATATCCCAATCCGCGAACTGTACGCACGTTGATACCGGTCTTTTCGAGCTTTTTACGCAGGCGATGCATGATGATTTCCAGGGCGTTGTGCGACAACTCGGCGTCCCAGGATGAGAGGTTACGTATCAATTGTACTTTGTTGACGACTTTGCCGACGCTCTTTAAGAGTTGCTCCAAAACCGCCAGCTCACGGGCTGAGAGGTCCAGGTTCTCGCCGTTTACTGTGGCCCGCCTTTCCACTGTGTCGAATTCCAGCCCGCCGACAACGATTTTGGTCATATTGCCCCATTGTTCTTTACGCAGAAGGGCTCTGATGCGGGCTTCCAGCTCCAGAAGCTCGAAGGGCTTGCTTATATAGTCGTTGGCGCCGCTGTCCAGTCCGGTAACCCTGTCTGTGACCGTGTCTCTGGCTGTAAGTATGAGAACCGGAGTAGCCTGACCCCTGGATCTAAGACGTTTGAGAACCTCAATTCCATCCAATTGCGGCAAACCAAGGTCGAGTATGACCAGGTCATATGGCGTCAAGGTCAAGGCTTGATCGGCGTCCGTACCGGACTGCACCTGATCAACCACATATCCGCTGTGTCGCAATGCCAGTGCGACACCTTCGGATAAAAAGGAATCGTCTTCGACCAGAAGTAGTCTCATGGCAAACTCCCTACCTCGAAACTTGGTTATATAGAGCACAGTTGTGATGATAGCAAAAGACTTTCGCTCTGTAAGGGGACAGAAAGCTGGGCGAAAGCTAATCTGCGTGTGTTTTCTCAATTAATGTGCGACCTGGCGTTCAGCTGAAAGGCTTGCGAAAGGAATCATCGTCAAGTGGCTGTCTGAGAGCATCTTTGAGTGATGTTGTTAAAGACTGGCGGCGCCAGGAATCAAGATTTCATCTGCATCCAGGTTGAGGCTCAGGCAGATTTGGTTGAACCAATTGCTGCGGAACCTTCCATAAGGATCGTATTGAAGCTTTTTGGCAATGCCGGTTTTGAACTGAGGGTAGGCTGTGAGCAACTGCTCTTTTGCGGCATATCGATGATACGTCAGATAATAGGAGCCGCCCATAGAAAGAGCAATCTCGATCAGCGTACGCAACGATTGTTTGCAGCGCAGGATGGAAACCTGATCGTGATTGACGTGCAAATTGAAAATGATGCAGGCGAAGTCGTCTCTGGCCCAGGCAAGAAAAGTCTCGTTGTCCTTTTCGATCATGCGCACAGTGCCGTAAATGACGTCCGCACACTGGCGCATCAGAGCCCTCTTTGCTGCTTTGAGAAAAGCGTGCAGCCTGGTTTTCGGGACATAGAGCTCGGTGATCATCTCTGAGCCTTTTCTTATTGCCTTTCTCTTTTCTAAATGTTCATGATAATCGTTCACATAGAGACTTAATTGAAACGTATCGGAAGAATAGACCTGGCCGTTTGTGCGCAGGTAATGGTCGCTATAGTTCTGGAAAGCCCTTTGCTTATCAACGTGGGCAAGGTGAACCAACTGGCGCCAGTTGTCTTCTGTCAGTTCTAACTTGCCGGTATCGCATTTGGTGCTGCACTCGAGGGGATGATAAGTGGACAAGATTCCACTAGTAAGAAAAGTATCGGCGCTCTGGTCGATGCAGAATTGAAAATCTCCATAGGTAGCACCTTCTTCTTGCCTCTTTGACAGTTTCTCAATCAAAGTTTCACTGCCTGCCAGTTCTACTTTTCTAAGCAGTTTGGTGCTGGTTTGCAGTCGAATCGTTATAGTTTCGACAAAGCAATACATGCCATAACCGCCCACTGCAAGCGAAAATAGCTCTGCATTTTCGGTGCGGGAAACAGTTTTTCTCTCGCCGTTTGCCATAATTGCCGTGAAACTCTCGATGTCCTGGATAAAGGGTTTTCTCCCCAGTACCCGTCCGTGAATATTCGAGGCGAGCGAACCACCTATGCTGATATCGTCTGCACCAGTTGGTTTTTGAATGATCGACCAGTGACAGTTATGTTCTCTATTTAAAAGCAAAAGGGCTGAAACCAGATCTGCCCAGAGCATGCCTGACTGAACTGTAATCAATCCGGCTTTAGGTGAGAAGTTGACGACGGCGTTCAGTTTGCTCGTATCGAGCAATGTACCGTCCGTGAGAAACTGTTGTCCTCCCATTGAATGCCTGCCGCCGGCAATACTAAAAGATGAATCGGTCCCCAGAGATGCTCTGAGCAATTCCTGCACCTGGCGCCCGGAACGTATTTGAATGATTTCTTTGTGGCGGGTGCGATTCAGTTGGGAATGTACATCGTTGGCCACCGTCTGCCTTTCGCTTTCAGGCTCTGGCGCGGGCAAGGCTCTGAGATCCGGCTTTTGGACTTTTCTTGAAATCAGCTTGTGCATTGTCTTTTCTTTCACCCAGTAATTAATCTGTGTGGGCCGCTTAAATGCGGCAAGAAGCGGGCGAGAACCGAAGTTTTCACCTGATTTCCTTTGTTCACAATACGATTTACAGCGCTTTAAAAAACTCTCCTACCAACACTTCGATCATTGATCTGTGCCTCAGTGCCAATTCGATTGTCCGGAAAAGATTTGATCGAAGCTTGATGCCCGACCGCCGCCATTAAATGTATACATAAGGAAAAAGGTGTAATCTTTCTTTTTCCATGGCGGCGGGGCGGATGTCTCGGCCGTCAAGTGGACTTAATTTTTGCTTCTGAGGTTGGACAGATGACACAAAGCGCTGTTGTAGATAATCCGCTCCTCGAGGGCTTGCCCAGGGACAGAGCCGTCGACCCATTTGCCATGGTTATTCTCGGTGCACACGGGGATTTGACCAAGCGCAAGCTCTTGCCTGCTCTTTATGCGCTTTACATCGACGGACTTTTGCCCAGAACTTTTGCAGTCGTCGGCATGTCACGCACGGTCATGTCGGATGAAGAATTCCGCAAAGCCATGAAGGAATCTATACAGAAGTACGCGCCCGATTTGAAATTCGAAGAAGAGGCCTGGAATCGCTTCGCCTCAGGGCTCTATTACAGACCGTCCAACTTTACCGAAGACGGTTCTTTCGATGAACTGGCCAGGTTTCTTGAAGAACTCAAGGACAAGCACGGCACAGGCGGCAATCACGTTTTTTATCTCTCTACGCCGCCCAGTCTTTACGAGCCGATTATCACTCAGTTGGCCAATTCCAAGCTTGTCTCCAAGAAGAAAGTAACGGACAAGCCCTGGCAAAGGGTGATCGTTGAAAAACCCTTCGGCCATGATCTGGCTTCATCTCTGGCCCTGGATGACCATATCCATACAGTTCTTTCCGAAAATCAGGTCTACCGGATCGACCACTATCTTGGCAAAGAGACGGTACAGAACATCATGGTTCTGCGCTTCGCCAACGGCATATTCGAGCCGCTCTGGAATCGCCAGCATGTCGATCATGTGCAAATCACGATTGCTGAAACTTTAGGCGTGGAAGGTCGCGGACCCTATTACGAAGAATCAGGCTGCCTGCGCGACATGATTCAAAACCACATGCTGCAGTTGGTTTCGCTGGTGGCTATGGAACCTCCTATTTCGCTTGAGCCGGAGGCATCCCGCGACGAAAAGGCCAAAGTATTAAAGGCATTGCGTCCTATATTGCCGGAAGATGTCGACCGCTGCGCAGTGCGCGGGCAATATGGTGAAGGCTATGTAATGGGAGAGAAAGTGCCGGGTTACAGGCAGGAAGATAGAGTTGCGCCTGATTCGGCAACGGAAACCTATGCGGCGCTCAAATTGACTATCGACAACTGGCGCTGGGCCGGTGTCCCCTTCTATGTGCGCTCCGGTAAGCGTCTTGCCAAGTCGCTCACCGAAATAGCCATTCATTTCAAACGTGCACCGCACAGTTTGTTTGCCGGTCTGACCGGTTTGAAAGCCGGCCAAACAATGGATGATGATTCACTCAGCCCCAATGTGCTGGTCTTGAAGATTCAGCCTGATGAAGGTATTTCGCTCAAGTTTGCCACCAAGCAGCCGGGCGCCACCACTCAGCTTCGCTGGCTGAATATGGACTTTAATTATGGCACCGCATTTGGTGTGCGCAGCCCCAGTGCTTACGAGCGTTTGATCCACGATTGCATGCTTGGCGATGCTTCACTTTTCGCCCGCACCGACTCTGTTGAAACATCGTGGCGCTTTATTCAGCCGCTTTTGGAAAATTGGGATCTGGCCAAACAGAAAAAGGGCCCGCAACCGCGCTTTCCGAATTATGCAGCTGGTTCGTGGGGACCGGCAGAAGCCGACGAATTGATTGGTTCCACCGGACATACCTGGAGGCGCCTCTAATATGAGCTCCTCAACCGATAAACGCAAATCGACAACCGAGACCACTAACTTCCTGCAAGGAAGGCTTTCGCAGGTGGATGTGCAGCGTATA
>CAZHEZ010000096.1:0-28393 GCA_964531315.1 uncultured Candidatus Obscuribacterales bacterium
GTATGACAGGCTTCCTGAGACCGTTCCCTGGCGTCTGGATGCACATCGATCTCTGATTATCTGGTACCGGCACTTTGGAAAGGCAAAAGAGGAAGAGTTTCAAACTGAACAGCTCTGCAAACTGATGCATACGACGGATAGAAATCTGCTGTTTCCGCAATCCCCGCCCTGCCCGGGCTGCGGGATGGGGTAGAACTGCTGTAGCGCAATCGCCAGATCGTCACCCCTGGGCTCCGTGCTAAGCTGGCCTAATTCAAACAATGGGACATATGAAGACAAAGTCGATGCCCATTCTTTCTTCGCTGGTCGTGCTCGGCATTCTTGCCAGAGTCGATGCCACTTGGGCTGTTCACACAGATAAGACAGCGTCGCAAAAAGACGACTGGGAGTATTCCGACCCAAAAGATCCCGCCCCTCGGCAATTGGCAGAACTCTATTATTCAGCCAAGCTGTACCGCGAAAAGGGAATGCGGCGCGAATCCGATAAGGCTTTCGAGAAGTTGCTTCGCCTGTGGAGACAAAAGCCGCAGGACGATAGTGAAGCGAACTTGATGCTTAGCTGGGCATATTCTATTGCTCGAGAACGAAACATCTCAAACTTAGCCAATGATACGAAAGGAATAGAACGTTTAAGAGAACGCGAGAAAGTTGAGCACCAGGCGGATCTCGTCAAAGCGTCCACTCTTGCAGGTGAAGCATTGGCGACTGTCAGCAATCTGCCCGAAACAAGCGAGGAAAAGATCTTATTGATGTTTTCTGCCATCTCTGTGTATGGAGTTGCGAAAAACGGCAAAAGGAAAGAGGAAGTAGTTTCAAGCTTGGACAAAACATTCGGCACAATGGAGGCAGACAAGTCTGTGTCGCCTGTACGCGCAGATTTCCTGGCAAACTGTCTCAACGAACTGGCGAACGTTTATTGTCCTATGCAAGACTGGGAACAGTCATGGACCCAGGCACCTGTTGGACTCGTGCCCGATGATGCACCAGAGGAGAGATTAGGAATTCGAATAAGCGACTTCAAAAAGGCAGAAGGCTATCGACTGCGTGCCATGGCTCAAATAAATAAGAAGCCTTCAGACGACCGCGGTCGAATCGAAGCGCAACGTTCGCTGGTCGTATGGTTCAGACTTTACCAACAGCCAGAACAATACAATGTACAACTGCAAAAGTTGAGCGATCTTGTCGGCTCCAAGAATTTCGGAAAACTCTTTCAGCTGGGACCGAGAATCTGAAACTTTTGCGGAATGGGATAGAGAAACCGCGTCCTGGAAAGAACAGAAATGCAAGCCTGGTATAAACCCTATCCCCTGCGCAAAAGCATGGTGGTAGATTGAGTAGCGCAGGCGGAGGGACATACGATGATCAAGTCAAAACCAATATTGCCTTCTTTGCTCGCCCTCGGTCTGGCTGCCGGAGTCGGTTCTGCGCGCGCGGATCAAGGTGCGGTAGAGAGGGCGGAAAAGCAAGTTCAAGAATGTGCTTCTGACGCGGATCTAAATCGCAGATATTCGGGACAGCTCTACTACCTGGCTCGCGTTTATCGCGAAAATGGAATGCGCCAAAAGTCTGATGAAACATTCCAAAAGTATATGGAAATCTGGAGGAAAGGTCCGCATCCTGACAGTGAGGAGAGCATGATGCTCGGCTGGGCTTTATCACTCTTACCAGAGCGCCGCCACTTCTGCCTGCCCGACGGTTCTTCACCTGAGGATAAGAAACGCTTGATCGCTCAGATTAAAGCCGACCACCAGGCCGACCTAGCCAAAGCGGCAGAAATTGCCGACCGCTGCCTGGCAAATACCAGCAGAATGCAGCAGACCAGCCAGGAAAAAATAGAATTACTGTTCTCCGTTCTGACTGTGTACAGATACTCAAATCAAAGCCAGAAGGCGCAGCAGGTCATCTCACAACTGGATACAGCGCTGCATACAATGGAGCAAGACGGAAGCCTGCCTTCAGATCGCATTCGTTATTTGGCAAACGCTCTCATCCAGTTGTCTGATGTATACGCGCCGGTTGGCAATTGGAGGCAAACAATTTCCCAGCCGCCAGTTGGTCTTTTGCCGAACAATGCGCCAAAAGACACCTACAGCGTAACTGACCAAGATTTCTCAATGGCCGAAGGTTACAGACGCAGGGCTATGGCGCAATTCGACCGCCTGCCGACGAACGACCGTTATCGCGTCGAAGCGCATCGGTCATTAGTGGCGTGGTATAGACTCTATGGACACACCCAAATGGCCAATGATGAATTGCGAAAGCTACAGCAACTTGTCGGTTCTAACGATCCTAATGTAGCCTTACCACAACCAAGATATTGCCCAGCTTGCGGCAGAGGGTAGTTACTCATAGAATGTTTGGGAAGGCACGTTCGGTAACAATGTGTTGAAAAAAACCAAACTCGGACTTTCTCTGATGCCTACCGACGATTTTCGGGCGGCGACGAATTTGCTGTTTAGCGAAGGTAGAGTTGAAGCCCTCGAGTGGAGCTTTGATATGCCGTGGAACGGAGCGGCAGTCGACCCATGGTGCAGTGCATTGATTGAGCAATTCAGCCGTTCGGGCACTCTGACTGGACACGGGGTCAATCTTTCACCACTCTCGGCACGGTTTTCAAAACGGCAGGAAGAATGGCTCGATAGAACCAGAAAAGAGTTTCAAAATCGAAACTATGTTCATGCATCAGAACACTTTGGATTCGCGGAAGCGGGACCAATTGCTCAAGGTGCACCGCTAGCGGTATCGATGGATGCAGAATCACTGCGAGTCGGATCGGATATGCTTAAACGCTACGCCGAAGCAACCCAATGCCCCGTAGGGCTTGAGAATCTGGCCTTTGCATTCTGTATCGATGATGTGCATAGGCAAGGTGAATTTATTGACAAATTGATTACATCTGTTGATGGTTTCCTGGTATTGGATTTGCACAATATTTATTGTCAAATTGAGAATTTTGAAGTTTCTGCTGGCGAGCTTTTGGATTCATATCCGTTGAGCAAGGTTCACGAACTTCATTTATCGGGTGGCTCCTGGAGTCATTCAGCATCAGGAAAACGTCATGCCGTAAGGCGTGACACGCACGACGCTGGTGTGCCGATGGAAGTGTTTGAACTGACTGCACTTGCTCTTAAGCTCTGTCCAAAAATTGAATTCGTTATATTGGAACGACTCGGAAATACAATGTTCGATCGCGAATCACAAGAAGAATTTCGCAACGACTTTCACGCAATCGAAGAGATATTGGAGTTATGCTGTGCCTGATGCTGTAAACCTCGCAGAATATCAAGATGCACTGCTGGAACTACTATCCAGCGGCAAAACTCATGCAGAAATCATGGAAAGTCTGAAAACTGATCCCAAATTTGAAAACTATCGAGAATACGTTGACCAATTCGATCCGGACATGGTGGAAGTGGCACGCGAACTGATGGGCAAGTGGGCGCAGAGGATTGAATAGAAAATTCAAACCGGGCGATGAATGGCATCGCCCCTACATTTCGGGCTCGTAGGCGACGTTTTCTCGGAAGTTATCGGCGAATGATTTTGTTTTCAAAAGGGCCAGACCGATGCCTTCCTGGTCCATGACGCTGCCGCGATATGGATCGGTGATCTGGTCGTGTCCCATCTGGCGAAGCACTTGTTGAATGCACCAGGTGCCGTACTCTTCGATTGATTCGGCAAACTTTCTTTCGTCAGGCGTAATGCCGATGGCTATGAAGAGACCGAATCCACCTGACGGCAGATAATACCAGCAATCGGGTGCATCATCCGGATACCAAATGAAGATATTGGTGAGTTTCGAATTCGAGTTAGGAATAATCGGTCCGTTCAAATCAATTCTCACACCAGGCGAAAGAGTGCCGGCATGATTGAGGATATAGAAAGCCATAGTGCGCAGGATTTGCACCGCCCAGGGCATGTCTTCCTTTGCCTTGATCATGATCTCGCAACCGAATCCGGTTACTTCTGCAGGTGAATCTTGCAGCCAGGGGCTGCTCAATCCGGCGGTCACATAAGTCCAGTACGGTCGCGTCGGATCCGGCGCGTAGACGAGGACATTGAGATGCTGTTCGTCTAAATTCGGATTGCCTGGATCGCCAGTATCGCCCCGCTCTTCCTGATCTTCTGGGAGAACCACATCCTCAGGTCTGAGCACCTTTGGGGCAGCATAAGGTCCAGGCGTTACGTATGCGGGTTCGCCGAACAATTCACGATAAAGTTCGTCGCGACTGTTCCACGACTCAATGAGTAAATTGCGCGTGTTTACCGCCGATTCCCGAGCTTCTTCCGGCGAAAGCCGCATGCCTTGCAGCATTTTGAATATGCGAGAATCCGGCTGTTCGTCATCATCATCGACCGGGGCGGCGGCCAATTTCTCTTGAGCAGACTCTTTTTTGAGGGAATTCTTGCCGGACCCGCTCAAGTCGATATCGCCCTTAGGCTTCTCATCTACAGAATTCTTGTCAGCATTCTGTGCTGTTTTCTCATTTACAGCTGGTTTCTTCGGCTTATCATCATCAGCGGATTTGCGCTTGGGCATTTAGTCTTCCTCAAGCTTAAGCACTGCCATAAATGCTTCCTGCGGAATCTCAACTCGTCCAACGGACTTCATCCGCTTTTTGCCCTCTTTTTGTTTTTCCAAAAGTTTGCGTTTACGAGAAATGTCACCACCATAGCACTTGGACAAAACATCTTTGCGCTGAGCGGAAACAGTTTCACGGGCAACGATCTTACCGCCGATGGCAGCTTGAATAGGAACTTCGAACATCTGACGCGGGATCAGTTTTTTCAATTTTTCAGCCAGCAGCCTTCCATAACTTGCCGCCCGCTCGCGGTGAACGATTGCTGAAAGTGCATCACATGGTTCGCCGCCGATTAAGATATCGAGCTTGACCAGATTCGACTCTCTGTACTCATGGAAGTGATAGTCGAGACTGGCATAACCGCGAGAGCGTGACTTCAATTGATCGAAAAAGTCGGTGATGATTTCCGCCAGCGGCAGCTCGTAATGCAGCATGGCACGGCGGGGATCGAGATATTTCATATCCTGGAAAATGCCGCGACGATTCTGGCAAAGTTCCATAATCTGACCGACGAAATCATTGGGCACCATAATTGATGCGGTGACATATGGCTCTTCGATTTTTTCTCTGTATGTTGGTTCCGGCAATTTAGCGGGGTTTTCAATCATATGCACGGAGCCGTCTGTCTTGGTGACGCGATAGACAACTGACGGTGCCGTAGTGATCAGCCGCAGGTCGTACTCACGCTCCAGGCGCTCTTGAATAATTTCCATGTGCAGCAATCCGAGGAATCCGCAGCGAAAGCCGAAGCCTAAAGCTTCCGAGGTTTCCGGCTCGTATTGCAAGGAAGAATCATTGAGAATCAGCTTTTCCAGCGCTTCACGCAAGTCGGGATATTGTTCGTTGTCGACGGGATAGACCCCGGCAAAAACCATCGGCTTGGCGGGGCGATAACCCGGAAGAGCCTCTTTGGCGGGCTTGTCCTGATGGGTAATGGTGTCGCCGACAAGCGTGGCAACGTCTTTGATCGAGGCCGCCAGATAGCCCACTTCTCCAGGACCAAGCATTTCGACTTTAAATTGTTGCGGGCGCAGCACGCCCAATTCAGTTACTTCGAAATCAGTGTTGTTGTTCATGAAGCGAATCTTGTCGCCCACGCGAATTTCGCCGTCTTTGACCCGGAAATAAACAATGATGCCGCGATAGCTTTCAAAATAGCTGTCAAATACCAGTGCCCTCAGGCGTTCTTTGTGTGTGTCAGGCGGAGGCGGAATGTAAGTGACGATCGCTTCCAGGGTTTCTTCGATACCGATGTAATTCTTTGCCGACGCCAGTACTGCATGGCTCGCGTCCAACCCGATTACTTCTTCGATTTCCGCACGAATGCGCTCTGGTTCTGCGCTGGGCAAATCGATTTTGTTGATGATGGGGACGATTTCCAGATTGTTTTCCACCGCCAGGTGCACATTGGCGAGCGTTTGCGCTTCCACGCCCTGACTGGCGTCCACAACCAAAAGCGCTCCCTCACATGCAGCCAGGCTTCTCGATACTTCGTAGCCGAAATCGACGTGTCCGGGGGTGTCAATCAGGTTGAGAATGTAATTGTTGCCGTCCTGTGCCATGTATTCCATCCGCGCCGGCTGTGCCTTGATGGTGATGCCGCGCTCGCGCTCAATATCCATGGTGTCCAGGATCTGAGCTTGCATGTCGCGCTTGGCGATGGTCTTGGTATATTCCAAAAGGCGATCTGCCAGAGTCGACTTACCGTGGTCGATATGGGCGATGATCGAAAAATTGCGGATGAGTTTCGGGTCTGCTGTCACTGGCTTCCAATGATCCAAATAATGAGCGCGGCTTCACAAACACAGGTGCGCGCGCGTAAGGTCCACACGAACCGTATATTAACAGGCAAAAGCCCGCCAGTTGTACCACCTGAAGGTTTTGACATGCGTTCAGCAATAAAAAAACAACTAAAGCTTTGCTCGAAATTGTGTGTCAGCCTCTCTTCAGCCCTATTGAGACTTTCCGTAACGCGGGCAGGCGCGCCTTCTCCATGCTCCTTAACGGCGTGTTAAAATTCGATTTTAGGGTGTTACTGGGCTCTGGCGCCAGCATAGGCGTTTGAACGCACAATTACCGCTCTGGCGACCATTGGCGACCAATTATCGTTTCAGACATCACCCGACAACCTCGTTTTTATGCCAAGAAAGCTAACCCGGAGACACATGACGCATCCATTTCTAAAAGAGCTCGTGAAAAGACCGCTTCTTGCAGATGGAGGCATAGGCACATTGCTGTACGCACGAGGAGCATCGCCTGAGGCGAGCTTCGAGCATCTCAACCTGACCAAACCGGACGAGATTCAAAAAGTGCACATCGACTACATTAATGCCGGAGCAGATGTAATCGAGACCAATTCCTTTTCGGCAAACAGATTCCGTTTGGCCAATTTTGGTCTGGAGGCGGAAACCCATAAGATCAATTTGTGGGCGGCAAAAATCGCACGCAATGCGCGGGAAGTGGGTGGACAGCCCGTATTTGTGGCAGGCTCCGTTGGGCCGACTGGCAAACTCCTGGCACCGATTGGTGATGTCACAAAAGAAGACTTATCCAGCGCTTTTACAGAACAGATGGAAGGTCTTTTGGCGGGCGGCGTCGACCTATTTTTGATAGAAACGATGTCATCCTTGGAAGAAACGGCGATTGCGGTTCGGGCCGCGCGAGCACTGAGCAAACTTCCAATTGTCGCCCAAATGAGTTTTTCGCCTGACGGGCACACGCTTCTTGGTGTCACTCCTGAAGACGTGGTCAAACTTTTTGTCGATCTTGGCGACGAAGCACCGGATGTTATTGGTATCAATTGCGGTGCCGGTCCTGGACCAGTATTCGACTCGCTTTTGCGCATGTCGCACGCATTGAAAGAACGCGGCATCGATCCCTCCAAGCTCAATTATTCATGCCTGCCCAACGCCGGTCAGCCCAGCTTGAGTGGCGGCAGATATCAATTTATGTCCGGACCTGACTACTGCGCCTCATATGTAGAACCATATGTGCGCGCGGGCGCTCGATTGATCGGCGGCTGTTGCGGTACGACGCCGCATCACATCAAAGCCATGCGGGCAGAACTGGACAAATATATCGAATCGCAAAAGGCAACATCCGATGCCACAGCCCAGGACTTACCGGCGCTGAAGCCGGAAGCTTTCATCTCGACGGCTAACAAACCTCGCGTCAATGAAGCAAAAACCAAGGAAACGCCTGCGACCAAAAGCTCGCTTCCAGCTCTGGCAGCAAGATTAGTGGCGGCAAAAGAGAACCCCAAAAACGGCGACTTCTATGTCAGCGTCGAACTCGATCCGCCCAAAGGTGCCATTGCCAGAAAGATTTTGCAAGCAGCAGAAACACTCAAAGAAGCTGGCGCAGATGCAATCAATGTTGGTGACAGTCCGATGGCTCGCGTGCGCATGTCATCGCTGGCCACCTGCCAGCTGATCTCACAGAACGTCAAAATTGAAACCATCATTCACTTCACTACCCGCGACCGCAATTTAATGGGCATCCAGGCAGATCTTCTCGGCTGCCAGGCTCTGGGCATCCACAACGTGATCGCGCTTACGGGAGACCCACCCGCACTGGGCAATTACGTGCATGCAACAGCGGTGTATGACGTCGACTCGGTTGGATTGATCAAAATCATCAGCCAACTCAATCAAGGTCTGGACATCGCAGGCAATTCGATTGGAACGCCGACATCTCTATCAATTGCCTGCGCACTCAATCCTACTCATGAAAATCGCGCCCAAGAACTTGATCGTTTCGCCAAGAAGATTGAGGCCGGTGCACACTTTGCCATGACTCAACCGCTCTATCAATTGAGCGACCTTACCGACTTCCTGGATGAATTCGGAGAGTGCAAAATTCCAATACTGGTCGGCATCATGCCTTTGCATAGTTTCAAACATGCCGAGTACCTGCACAACGAGGTGCCCGGAATCACCATTCCGGACAAAGTTCGCAAAGCCATGGAGAAAGCCGGTGATCAAGGTGCAGCTGTCGGTCTGGAACTGGCAGAAGAACTGCTCGAACAATTGCGCCCGCTCTGTCAGGGAACTTATGTCGTCCCTTCATTCGGCCGCTACGACGACATCTGCCAATTCGTCAAACGCATCAAGGCAAAATCGCAAGCTAAAGCAGGCGCAAAATCGTAGGGTCGATGCCGTGAATCGCCCGGGCTGGGCACGGACTAGCCCCTGCACTGCCCCTATAAAGCTACTAGCCTGGTTTAACAACCAGGCTAGGCTTTCTGCACCGAAATTTTTTGAACACGAACCTACTGAGAAGGACCTTTTCAGCGAACTTTGTCGAACTTGAAAGCATCGTGATCGGTGGAAGTATCAGTGCTGATTGCAGAATTGTCGTTGGGATCGTTGATGCGCTTTTTGATTTCGTCGGCTTTCTCAAAGCGATTGGTTTTCTTCAAAAGACTGACATAGAGTTCCAGCGCATCAAGTGTTCGTCTGTGATTGCGACCGTATGCCTTGCTGCGAATATTGATCGCCCGTTTAAGCAAAGGTTCTGCAACGGAATAGCGCTCCTGGGCCATATACACTCGTGCCAGATTCTTTAATTCGGTCGAGACCGTGTGGTGTTCGTCACCAAACGTGTCTTCGCGTATCTGCAGCGCCTCTATGAGCAAGGGCTCCATTTCTTTGTACATTTTCTTGCGGCAGTACAGATCAGCCAATTTCGTCAAAGCATCAGCCACGGAGACATTGTGATTGCCGACCATCTGGCGAAGCAATGTAATTTCTGACTCAGCCTCCAAAATCATTGATTCGCTGACTTTCTTCGGCTTATCGTTTTTGCCGCTCAGGTCCGAATGCGAAAGTCCGAGTTCTTCGTGATCGCTTGTAGCTGAGGACGGTTTGTGGGATTCAGTCGTGGATTTCATTTTTGCAAAATAAGCATCTACCGACGGAATGCCGCCCATGGAGAGCGTCAAAGGAGTATCTTGCAGGGTACGGCGCGCATGCGGCGGAATCGTTCCGCCCCTGCGAGCGGCGGCCGCTTCCTTCTCTCTTTTCTTGAGGCTGATTTCGTAGAGTTTTTGCCCGACGGCAGCGGCGCCTGCCCGGTGCGGGGCGGCTGCAACTTCTAGTATGCTCATGGCGCGCTCGTAAATCGATTCGGCCTTAAGCAGGTCTCCGCCTTCGAGATACAGTGCGGCCAACCGCTGGAGAGTAATCGCCACTTCAGGATTATTCGGTCCAAGCGCCTGTTCCTGAATAGCTAAGAATCTTTCCACATCTTCGATACTGTTTACTTTCATGTTGGCACCGGCTTTGAATCCACACTCCACTTAACTTGAAGGCGCCTGGCAAATTGAAAAGGCGGCGCCATGAGCACCACGCACGGTGCTCTTGCAACTGAGCTGCAAGTTAGTCAATTTATAATTGGCTAGAGGTCCACTCTCGGGAAAATCCTGCCCGCAGGAGGACCCGTTATCATTCTCCCCCGAATTTCGGCAGGTAGAAGCCCCCCATTCTTATAAACATATACGGGGTAGAGGATACAAAATGGGCGCTTCGCAATGCCAAGAGCTCCACCCAGTTGGGGTTTCAGCACCAAAATATGTACTTTTGAGGACTAGAACGTGTATAGGACTGGTTTCACCCAAAACGTAGTTTCCCCAGTGCCGGCGACCTCAAATTCCTTTATATAGATACTTAGCTAACATCCTCAGAATTCCTGCATCTCTCCACCAACCGCCACAAGCGGTAAGGTAAATTATGCTGCGTGCAATCGTAACCGCCGCTGACATGGCCGTACCGGTCGCAAATCCAGAAACGCTTGCCGAGTTGGAGCTGGTGAGTACGAAAGTCCTAAACGAGCTCCGCAGTTCTCCAGTACTCGGAAAAATGTGGGCGCCCCAGGCTTCATTTCGCAATGAAGCGGCAGGAACGCTTAATCTCGATTTCAACTTCCATCCTTTGGAAGAAGTAGTCCATGGCGGGGAAGGGGAGCGCAAGTTTGCTCAAAGCCTGATTGAAAATGAAGCGAACCTTCAGCTGGTCGGCAAGATGAAGCGCGGCACCCACGGCGCCTGGCTGACACGTACAGAAGAGGGTGAGAATCGCATATTCAAGTTCGTTTCATCAGATGACGTACGCCCACAGCTCCAACTGTCCGCAGATTCTTCTCGCGCCGTCAATTCGACCATAGCGCGCACGCCACAATATCGGCAAATAGGATTTACTCCAGGGAAAGGCAGTTGGTATACGCAGGAATTTCTACCGGGTCAGCCTGCGCCTGCCCCTACCGAGTCTTTAATCTCTAGAATGATGGTTTTGAACGAAATGGCAGCCGGGAAGGCATTAGCAGGCGGCAAGAATTGGTCCGAAGAAGTGATGAATGCCCTCTACAAAGACTCAAAGGGCTGGCAAAAGAGCATTGCTGCCTCCGGTCCGGAAGGCAAAACGTTCGTAGCAGATGTGCAGTCAATGATTCATCGAAATCGTCTCTTGAGTCCGCAGGCGGGTGACATCGTTCATGGCGATTTCCAGCATTACAATGCGCTTGTGGACAGGAATGGAAAACTTTCAGGTTACATTGATTGGGAAGGCGCCGGCAGAGGCGATCGAGGCATTGACCTATCGCGCTTGCTCTACGACGCTTATGTATCGGAAGCAGAGATCGGTTTTAAAACAAGGCCAGATACATTGCAAATGATGAGCGATCGACTTGCCGCAATGTCGGGAACAGCCCATAGAGACAATTACATGAACTATTG
This sequence comes from uncultured Candidatus Obscuribacterales bacterium, assembly GCA_964531315.1. Classification (GTDB taxonomy): domain Bacteria; phylum Cyanobacteriota; class Vampirovibrionia; order Obscuribacterales; family Obscuribacteraceae; genus QKMZ01. The sequence continues at coordinate 11,314 of CAZHEZ010000096.1, forward strand.
GGCGCTGCAAGTGGCGGACTTTGGACTGAAGAGAAGTCCCAAAGATGGAAGCATGTTTATGGGCGTGGGACGTCGCATTCTCGACGACCTCAAAGCCAGTCAGAAATCCACCAGCCTAGCGGCCTGAGACAGCCAGTGGCAGCAGCTTTGCTCCTCAGTTAGAGGGGCGCGCTTGGTTCGCGTTTGCCTTTTTTCGGCACTGCTTCCTGGCGTTTCACATTGAAGTACTTAGCTTCCGGATGCACAACGACTATCGCAGACGTCGACTGTTCCGGTACGAGCTGATATTCCTCGCTCAAAGACATGTCGATTCTTTCCGGCTCCAAGAGTTGAAATAACTGAACTTGATCTTCAAGATTTGGGCAAGCAGGATAACCAAAACTATATCTGGTGCCGCGATAACCTTGCTGAAAGAGCTTGCTGCGGTCTTGAGCGTCGAACTTTACCAGTCCGAGTTCTTCACGAACTCGTTTGTGAATCACTTCCGCCAGTCCTTCGGCAGACTCTACCGACAGCCCATGGAAGTACAAATAATCGGTGTACTTATCGCTTTTGAACAGCTGCTCAGAGTGCAAGGAGGCGCCCGCACCCATGGTCACTATTTGGGCCGGTAAAACATCGATAAACCCTTCAGATTTTGAATGGAAGAAATCCGAAATGCACAAATGGCGTGCATGATCTTGTCGGGGGAAGGAAAAACGCGTCCATTCTTGAAGATCGGCAATTTGAGCGGATTTCAACTGCAAAATCTGGCCTGGCGCAGCGCCCAATTCTTTGACTTTGTTCAGGAAAGAATCGTTGACTTTATAAACAATCAAATCATTGCCGTCGGCCTGACATGGGAAATATCCATATACAGCTTTAGGAACCAGAAGCTTTTTCTCGATGCACTCTTTTTCCAACGCTCGAAGAACCGGACGAATGCGAGTGTTGAGCAGCTCTTCGTACTCGGCGTCGGAAGTTTCGCCCTGACGAACACGCCATTGTCCGCGCACCAGGGCATTCTCATTTATATATTTGAAAACATCTGAAAGAGGAACATCTTCGACGACTTTGCTTCCCCAGAATGGCGGTGCAAATGTATCTTCATTGCGTTTTACATCTGACGCTTCATTAGAATTAGAGCCATTCTTGGCAGGAAGAGCGTCGAGACGAGAACGACCGGCATCAGCACCGGCGGGGCTGAAGTCCATGGGGGCCGGCTCAGTTCTCTTTTCAGAAACTTCAATCGCGCCGCCGTCTTCGTCTTCGTTCTCGTCCTCATGATCGTGATCCGGCCTTGCTCCCATCATTTTGTCCAACAATGCCTGATCTTTATTGGCCAGACCTTCCATGATTTTCAAATCGTCGAAAGCATCCTGACCGTAAAAAAGCGTTCCTTTATAAACCCGGCGGCAATCGTCTTCTACATATCTGCGCGTGAGTGCCGCCCCGCCTAGAATAATCGGTAAGGCAATGCCGCGCTGATTGAGAATCTCCAGATTCTCCTTCATGATCACGGTCGATTTAACGAGCAAGCCGCTCATGCCGATGCAGTCTGCTTTATTCTCGATCGCCGATGAAATGATGTTTTCAATCGGCTGCTTAATGCCGAGATTGATGACTTTGTAGCCGTTGTTGCTGAGAATGATGTCGACTAGATTTTTGCCGATATCATGAACATCGCCTTTCACAGTAGCAAGAACCATTGTTCCGCGCTGCGAGCCCTCGACCTTTTCCATGAACTGTTCCAGGTACGCAACAGATGCTTTCATGGTTTCGGCAGACTGAAGAACAAAGGGAAGTTGCATCTTGCCTTTGCCGAAGAGATCGCCGACCACCTTCATGCCGTCCAGCAAAATGGAATTGATGATTTCCAGCGGTGGATATTTCTTAAGCGCGATATCGAGATCCTTTTCCAGGGCGACACGATTGCCGTCAATGATGCGCTCTTTGAGAACTACTTCAATCTCCTGAGGGCCCTTGTCTTTGACAGATTTCGACTTTTTGGTATCGGCATTTTCGTAAAACGCCAGTAATTTGAAAAGCGGATCGTAATCGGCAGTGCGCTCGTCGAAGACTAGCTTCCGGTGCAATTCGCGCTCAGCTTCATCAATTTTATAAAGCGGCAAAATCTTTTGCGCATTCACAATCGCCATATCAAGACCGGCTTCCACAGCATAGTGCAGGAAGACGGAATTGAGAATCTGTCTGATATGAGGATCGAAGCCGAAAGAAATATTGCTGACGCCCAGGACTGTTTTCACGCCCGGCAATTTTTCCTTGATCATGGCAATGCCGTGGAGCGTCGCCAATCCCAGCTTGCGGTCATCTTCGTTGCCGGTTGAAAGTGTGAATGTGAGGGCATCGAAGATTAAGTCTTCCGGACGCAACCCTTCAGCAAGCGAAAGATCATAAATGCGCTGGGCAATTTCAAGCTTCTTCTCCGCGTCCTTGGCCATGCCGTTTTCATCAATGGTCAAGGCAATCGTCGCCGCACCAAATCGTTTGATCAAGCGAACTTTCTTGAGCATCTTATCGACGCCGTCTTCAAGGTTGATAGAGTTGATAATCGGGCGACCGGCAATTAGTTTCAGAGAAGACTCAAGAACGGGAAATTCCGTCGAGTCGATCACCTGCGGTATTTGCAGCTCCGTATTCAGACGCTTGATGAAGATCGACATGTCTCTGACTTCATCGCGCCCGACGTATGCGGTGCAAACATCCAGTACATGCGCGCCTTCCTTCTCCTGGTCGCGCGCCATCGCCACCATGCCGTCCCAATCTTCTTTATTGAGCAGCTGCTTGAATTTGCGGCTGCCGTTTGTATTGGTGCGCTCGCCGATGATCAAGGGAGCCGGGTCGATGTGCAAAGCGACAGATGTATAAATGCTGGCGGCGGCAGGCGTGTATTCCGGATGGCGCACTTTGGGAGCCACATGCCCGACTTTCTCGACGACGCGCTTAAGATGGGCGGGAGTTGTACCGCAGCATCCGCCGATGATGTTTACGCCCAGTTCGCTTGCAAAATACTTCAGTGAATCGGCCAGCTCATCCGGCGTCAGTTTATAGACGGTCTGACCGTTGACGTTCTCCGGCAGACCGGCATTGGGCAGACAGGAAACGTATTTGGTGGTGTTGAGTGTCAGGTATTGAACCGGATCAATCATCTCGCCGGGTCCGGTGGCACAATTGATACCAATAACATCAATAGGAAACGCGCAGAGAGTGGCTAGAGCAGCCGAAATATCAGTCCCGACCAGCATCGTGCCCAGAGGCGGCGCTTCGATTGTCACTTGAGTAATAATCGGCACCTGGCGGCCAATCTTGGCGAAATAATCGAGCATCGCTATTACAGCCGCTTTTGCCTGCAGCAAATCTTGTCCGGTTTCAAACTGAAGTACATCGACGCCACCGTCGACCAACCCGGAGACCTGTACGTAATAGGCCTGACACATCTCGTCAAAACTGATATGACCCAAAGACGGCAGCTTGGTCGTCGGTCCCATGGAACCGGAAACAAAGCGCTGCTGCCCGTTTTTCGAATAGGCATCGGCTACTTCGCGAGCAATCTGAGCGGCTCTTTTATTCAGTTCGTAGGCTCTGTCTGCCAGTCCAAACTCAGCTAATACAATCGGTGAGCCGCCAAAGGTGTCGGTTTCTACTACATCGCAGCCGACTTGGAAAAAGGACTCGTGTATTTCCTTTATGACTTCCGGGCGGCTGACGACAAGGATTTCCGGGCAGTTCTCGGCGCCCTCATAATCGTCCAGGCTCAGGTCATAAGTATGGATGGACGTGCCCATAGCCCCATCGAAGATGAGGACCTTTTCTTTGAGCGCATCGAGAAATTTCATATCCGGGAATACCTGGAGACCTAACTAAGTCGCCAAAAGCGGGCTCCGTTCCAATCCGAGGCGCAACTGACGGCAGTTGAGCCTCAGCCCTAATTATTGCCGATTATGCGCTGAAGAACTAAATAGACCCAAAGAATGTGAATCTGCAGCTTCAAGCTACGGATTGGCGACCGGGCTTCCAGATCAGCTCGCAGGCGCCGTTATTGCAGACAGGCTGGTTTTCTTGAGGTTCTTGAGGTTGTGAATCTAGATTGGGGCACTGAGGGGGGTTCAGGTTGCGACCGTAACTATTAAGGGTGGTCAGATCAAGCGAAAGCTCAATGGTGTGCCTGGATTGCTTTTTCATCTCAGTGTCTCCCGGGTTCCTTCAGGCGAAAGCCTAGCAGCTGTTTTGTTCCTCGGGCATCCAGGCCTTACAACATGCCAAGTGGTAAAAATTAGCGGCCGCAAACATTAAATATCGGACGCTGCCCGCTTCCGCCAGGCCAGTTTAGGCATCCATGAAAGCAGGCAAGATCAGGACATCTGCTATTGCGCCTAAAATTGGCCTTTATTCAATCGAATTATTTTCAGCCTCCCTGTCCACTACAACCGCGAGAAATGCATGACTGCCAACGAAGAATCCATCCAGGCATTGCGCGAAGCGCTGAAAGTTTCACCGGACAATGCTCCCTTGCGCATCCACCTGGGCGACATGCTCAATTCTTGCGCCCGGTACGACGAAGCGGAGAAGGAATATGCAACGGCATTAGCATTGTCTCCCGGTAATGAAACGGCAAAATTGGGAATGGCGTACAGCTGCTACCAGCTGGGCAAATACTCCCAAGCGCTGGTCATAGTCGAGGATTTGATCAAGCAAGCCAAGCCGCCCGCCCGGGCATTGATCATCCATTCGCGTTTATTGCTCAATGACGGAGAAGTGGAAAAGGCTCGTCATGCCTACATGCGCGGCGTAGAAATTGACGCATCTGTGAAAGATCCGGGCTTATATGAAAGGCTTGGATTGACGGAACAACCAATAACCAAAAATCTGGACCGCGAACAGGTGACGGCAGATGGTCGAGTACGAGCAGGCACGGCAGCCGGTGATGACGGCCCGCCGGAAACAGTTGTAGACATTGAAAAATCAGATGTCACCTTCGAGCAAGTCGGTGGCATGGAAGAGGTTAAAGAGCAGATTCGGATGAAAATCATCTATCCGCTCGAACACCAGGAAATGTTCAAACAATATGGAAAGAAAATTGGCGGCGGCATCTTGATGTATGGACCACCTGGATGTGGAAAAACCTATCTTGCGCGTGCCACCGCCGGTGAAATCAAGGCAAATTTCCTGAGCATTGGCATCAACGACATTTTAGGCATGTGGATGGGCGAGAGTGAGTCGAATCTGCATGAGGTTTTCGAGCAGGCTAGACGCAATACTCCCTGTGTGCTCTTTTTCGATGAAGTAGATGCGCTGGCGGCCAGCCGCAGCGACATGCGCAAAAGTGGTGCCCGGCATGCAATCAATCAATTTTTGAACGAACTGGATGGAGTGGATTCCTCCAACGAAGGGGTTTTAATTCTAGCCGCCACCAATGCTCCATGGCACTTAGACAGCGCTTTTCGCAGACCGGGAAGATTCGATCGCATTCTTTTCGTGCCGCCGCCCGACACCAAAGCACGCGCCGACATCTTGCGTTTGACCCTGAAGGGAAAGCCAGTGGAAGACATCGATTATGAATGGCTGGCTAAAAAGACGGAAAAATTTTCAGGCGCAGACCTGTTTGCGGTTGTGGACCAGGCAGTCGAGGCAAAACTTGCGGTGGCTATGAAAGAGGGTATTCCCAAGCCGCTCACCACCAAAGATCTGGAAAGCGCTGCCAAAAACGTCAAACAAACAACAGCCGAATGGTTTGCCACGGCGCGAAATTATGCGCTTTACTCAAACCAGGGCGGAGTGTACGACGACATCATCAAATACATGAAGCTGTAGTGTGACTGACCACATCGAACGAGGCTCACTTCTCTACGACACCCGCCGATTCAAATTGGCGGAAGACGAGTTCAGACAAGCCTGCGCAAAACAACCTATGGACTCATACGCGCACGGCATGCTGGCTTTGACTCTGGCGGCACAAGATCGCTTCGAAGAAGCGCTCAAAGAGTCCAAAGAATGCATCAATCTCGAGCCGGATAATGCCTGGAATTATTACGCAATTGCCTTTGTCTACTATCATTACGGCCGGCAAAAAGAAGCCCTGACTGCCATCGAAGAAGCACTGAGGCTAAATCCGCACAGCGCCACGTACTTTGGCATGGCGGCGGAAATTTACTTAATGCGCGACAACTGGCAAAAGGCATTGAGCATGGCGGAATTGGGACTGGAGATTTCACCTACCAATGTCGATTGCTTAAACACAAGTGCCATTGCCCTGTCAAAACTGGGCAAGTACCGCGAAGCCGAGCAATCAGTGGACTTGGCATTGGCAAAGGATCCTGAAAATCATATCTCGCACGCAAACAAGGCAGCTATTCTTTTTCGCCAGGGAAAACCATCTGAATCGGCAGAGCACTATCGCGAAGCGCTCAGACTGGATCCCAATTCAAAATGGGCTAGAGAAGGAATTCTCGAGGCTCTAAAGGCGCGCAATCCAATCTATTACCCTTTTGCCTGGGCGACGGCCAAACTTTCCGATATGGACGGGCGTGCTTCGCTTGTTTTTGCCGTGATCTTAATGTTCGTTCCGCCGTTGCGTTCTTTGATGTTTCTTTTTTTGATTCTGTCACTGGCCGCGCGCAAGTTTTTCAACCTGACATTACTTCTGGATCCTTTTGGCAAGCGCATTCTCACTAGCGATGAAAGAATGTCCACCGCCCTGTTCGGACTCTGGCTGGCCACACTACTTTCTGCCATCATCAATTTCATGATCTTCAAGCAGACCGCCATCGTGGCACCGGTGGCGATATCACTTTTGGTTTTCCTTTTGGTTCCGCTAATGCGAATTTTCGACGTGCAAAAAGGGATTCGCCGCAATGTGCTGGCAGTAATAACCGTAGGTACAGCCATTCTCGGCACTTGGCTCGTAGTCACAAGCGGCATGGGCGGTCGCAGCTATGAGTATCTTACGGAAACAGAAAAGAGCATGGCCGGAATATTCTGCCTGGTCTGCCTGCTTTCGATATTCTATCCGCATGGAAAAAAAGAATAGCAATCTGCGGATTGAGTGGGAGAAATACCACAGCACCTTCACGCAAAGCTCACATGTTTTGGCGGACGCTATTTTCCACTCCTGCTCGAGGTCCAGCCATGTCACAAACGCTTGAAGGATGTTGCATCCAGCCGTCGGTAAAATCGCTAGGGCAAATAGACGATGAGAAAGTAACAGCTATGCTCGCTGATTTTTTTAGCACAAATTGGAGCAAGGCTAAAGCCGGCGACGTGAAAGCGGCCACCGAACTGCAGCACTACGCAGATCGGGCCGGACAGTATGGTTTGGACTATCCGATGACAAATGCAATTCTGCAAAAGATGGAGCCGACCGCATCGGTAAAATTGAGACAAGCGATCGTCACAGGAAGCGTGATTTCCTTTGATTAGCTAAGTTTCGACAGCATCAATTTATGGACCTTTCAGGTTGCTTGTACGACCGCCCGAAAGGTCCATGGGTGACTGGTCACTGGTAAACTGGTCACTGGTAAAAGGATTATAAAATCCCGGCGGTCGTCAAGCGATAAGTGATAATGTTGCTGTAATCGCGCCAATCGAATTAGTAAAACCCCAAAGCACCAAATAAGCAAAAGCCCAGTCGCCTTCTAACGACTGGCCTTGTGACAGACAGAAGAAAACGCTGTTTTAACTGCGCTTTCCGGATCCGACCTGGCAAAAAATCGCAGCCAGGCGCAATAGACAAGCGCGCCGCGCTTTAAGGAGAATGACATGCTGATTGTAGGTGACGACAATGAAACCAGGCGTTTCCCAATCGTCAACATAACCGTTATTGCCATATGCACGCTGATCACAATCTGGACATACGTCAGCCTCAATGCCGAAACTGTGATTAAGATGCACGGCTGCGTACCGGCAAGATTTTTCAGTCACCAAAACATGAGTGAATATCTCACTCTCATCTCCAGCATGTTTCTGCATGCCGGATTCATCCACTTGGTCGGCAACATGTGGTATCTCTACATTTTCGGCGACAACATCGAAGATCATTTTGGACACTTTAACTACGCGGCCTTCTACGTAACCTGCGGAATCGTGTCCGGTCTCGCGCAAATGGGCTCAGAACCGGGATCCTTGCTGCCTTCTGTCGGCGCCAGCGGTGCCATCGCCGGAGTGCTTGGCGCCTATCTGGTGCTCTACCCTCATGCAAGAGTGAAAACCTGGTGGGGAGACGACTCATTATTTTTCGCCTTCCGCTCTTACATGGTTCCTTCATGGATAGTGATTGGCGGTTGGTTTGCCTTGCAGTATATTTGCATGAACGCCAAGATCCCCGGCATCGGCTGGCATGCTCATATCTTCGGATTCCTTACCGGCATCGTTATCGTCGGCGTTTACCGCATTTGCGGTGAAAAGTGCTCAGACAATGACTCAGCCAGTCACATGGGAAACTTTGCTCATTATCCAAGCAGCAGCAGCACAAGCAGTAGTAATCAAACGCATGGAGCCGCAGTCAGCATCGCCAAACCTGTGACAGTGATTCTTCTGTCTGGAGCTCTGGTTTTCGGTGGTACCTTCTACTTGATGGAACGCGCCAGCGGAAAGACTGCGGCCATCTCAAAGGCAACGGCAACAACTGCAGAGCACCCGGCCTCAAAAGCTAGTACAACGACGATACAAACACCGCCTTTGTCCTCGGCAAAATCAAAGAAGCGGCCCGCGCATGGCGTCGTTCCTACAAGGCGGGCGATGCATGGCATCGCCCCTACAAGGCAGAAGACGAGCCATAGATAAGACCTTGTCCGTATTCCACACCAGTTTCCAGCAATACTTTCTCATCTTCTTTGGATTTGACTCCATCTGCGATGATGCTGGCGCCCATTGATTTGGCGATAGCAACCAGCCTTTCCAATTGTTTTCTTTTGATGGGCTGAGCGCTGACATGTTGTGATAGTGACTGCCCGATCTTCAATTGATTGGGTTCCAAAATCATCATATGCTCGATAGTGCTGCGCCCCGAGCCGATATCGTCCAGCAAAATGTGAGCGCCCAAACGCTTCAACTCATCGATGCGCTCGAGCAAACAAGTAGCGTCGGCAAACATCTGCCTGCCGCTGATTTCGATGCACAGGCCGCCGTTGGCGGAGACATCGGCAAAAAGAGTATGAAACTCCTCAACAGGAATATCTAGCAGCGTCCCTGGATAGATATTCAAATGCACACGCTTTCCTTTCTCGCTGCGTTTAGCGGCATTCAGAAGGGTGCGCAAACATTTGAGATCAACGGAGGTGAGCTGATTCTGCTCGAGGGCCAGACGGAAATAATTTTCCGGCATTTCAAAGGGTCCGGAAGGACCAAGACAGTACATTTCAGAGGCAACCACAGCACCATCTGCCAGGCGAACGATCGGTTGTTTGAACGGTCGAAAGTTCTCAGCGCCCGATAAAAGTTGTCCAAGAGGCGTGCGTTCCGGCTCGCCATCCTTAGCCAGATCGGCAGTAGAGACGCGGTTTTTACCGCCCGATTTGCTGTGTTTCAATCCCATGCGTGCAGCCGTGAGAATCTCTTCAATCGTGCACAATTCTCTGGGCAACATAGTGACGCCCAGACTGGAAGAAACCATTGTTTCTTTGTCGCCGGCCTTGACGGGTCCATCGCAGATGGAGAGGCGCACTCTCTCTGCGACCTGCAGCGCTGTTTCCAGATCGACTTCGGCAAGCAAGATAATAAACTCATCGCCGCCTACGCGAGAAACATAATCAACCGGGCGAACAGCCTTGCGCATCCGTGCCGCCATCTCTTGCAAAACAGCGTCACCTCCTGCATGTCCGAGCGTTTCATTGACCGATTTAAAATCATCGCAATCAACCAAAATCGCCGCGTTTTTCTTGTTTGCTCGTTTGGCACGATTGGTTTCCGTCGAAAGCGCTTTTTCCAGTCCGCGCCGATTGAGCACCGAAGTGAGCGCATCAGTTTGCACCAATTGTCTGAGCTGGCGATTCTTGTCCTCCAGCTCGGTGCCCATATCATGGAGCTTCGACTCATAATTTCCGAAGTCTTTTAAATTGCGGCGGGTCTGCTTATAAACCCAGACCAATAAGCCTAGAGGGACTAAGAGCAATCCGCCCACAGCAATATTTGCCGTGGCCAGCGCATATATTATCGCCAGCCCCAAGAGCGCCAGGGCGCTGAAATATGCATAAACCATGCGTTTTCTGGCAGCAGACCCTCTCTGGTCGGACTCCCAGGCAGACTTGATTGACGCCAGTTTGATGGGCTGAGACTCGAGCAGCCCCTGTCTTGGATTCGGCTTGTCCATCTAAACGACTCTAGACGCTTGCAGACTCTTGTGAAGTCTATGCAGTTCTAATCTTCCCTATAACTGTGTACCCACCGCCAGAAGAATCATTCTGATTCTTTAGAAATCTCTACTTGCGGTCAATACTGGCGTAACCTGCCGACTCGACAAGCTTTTGACCCTCTTGGCTAAGGCAAAAGTCGACAAATTTCTGAGCGGACGGCTTTGTGTCGTAATCCATGAACATAAACAATGGACGGCTGAGCGGATACCCCGCCGTAGCGGTCGCGGCCGTAGCACCAACGGCGGTACCACCGATAAAGAGCTGCAATTTCAAGATCTTCACCTTACCGTGAGCCTCAGCGAGCGCTCCCATGCCGGCATAGCCGATCGCGTTCTTTTTGCGGCCGATTGAATCCATCATTGTTTCAATCGACTGAACTGTTGTCGCCTTCTTTGTAATCTTGCCGTTTTTCAGCACATGAGTAGCAAAAAATTTACTGGTACCGGAACCTGCTTCGCGCGCGAAGACCTCGATGGGCTGATCTTTTCCACCCACTTTTGACCAATTGGAAATCTCGCCAGTGAAAACGTCTTTCAGCTCTTCCATCGTCAAATCATCAACTGGATTATCGGCATTGACAAAAATGGCGACGGAATCGCGAGCCACAGATACTTTTTTCAAGCGCACTTTATTCTTGTGCAATAAGACGACTTCCTCATCAGTGAGATCGCGCGAGGCGGAGGCCAGATCGGTGGTGCGGGCAATCAAGGCGGCTATGCCCTGTGATGTGTCGCCTTTGTTGATTGAAACGGGCACGGAAGGATTGGTTTTCATGAATTGTTCCGCCCAAACCTTAAGCAAATCACCCATGGTGTCGGAGCCTTCGACAGAAACCATGTCAGTGAGCAAGCGCGGATCAGGTGGCTTGGGCTGCTGGCACCCCGTCAAAAGGAAAAGCCCAAGCAAAACAGCAGAGCAAATCGTGCTCAGATAAAGCGTTTTCATTGGCAGATTCGCTTTCATGCGATGGTTGAGCGAGAAGATCCGAATTTCATATGACCAAAACTTCAAATTCGGCAAAGTTGACGGGATTACAGGTTCATAAATCGCCAAGAAGAATGTAATCCCAAATAGCTGAGTTGGCGCATTTGTCGAGGCAGAGTCGAACAAATGTTCATATGAAACAAAACGGCTTCCCATTCAATCGGGAAGCCGCCGTTCAATTTTTATTCCTTTGCGGACTTGGATGAGGTCGAGGTTTAGAAATCTTCCTCTTCTTCCCCTTCGTCTTCCCAGACTTCTTCTGTAGTTGCGACGCCTGCTGCGATGAAGAAATCGCTTGTGCACTTGGCGGCTGTGTCTGGGGAAACGCCAACGTCTTTCAAGGTTTTAATCCAGTGAACCATTTCATCCAAAATGGATGTGTCCACGGAAGTTTCAGCGGTTTGCTGCATGCCAAATATCTCCGTCATCAATGTGCTGTGACAAGTGGGCAGATCCTAGCTAGCTTGGCTGAGAATTTATAGGCCAAGCATTTAATTCGCAACAGCTTGAAATACTACTGAATTTGATGAAACCCGGCACGGTGCCTCAAGGGCGATTCACATCAACCCGCGAAAGCCGCTTAAGTCTCTTCAAGAATGCCGGATCAACCAGGCAAACTCCGTCCTGACAATCACTTCCGGCGACTTTACCGAGCAATTCCGCCTCATCGGTAGAGAGCATGCCCGATTGCGAGACTCCTGCCCCCTTTTTCTGATTGGAAGAATCAAGAACAATTCGGGCAATGCCAGGATCAAGCCATACAGAACCAACTCTTACCGATCGGATAGCGATTTCCAGATTGGCCGCCAGATCGCCCTTGAGCACGTAGCCATCGGCTCCGGCGTCCAGAGAAGCAAAGATGTCAGAGGCATCGTCGCTTGATGTGAGCATCAGCACTTTGCAGTCAGGCAGCGATGATTTGACCTTCCTGGTCACTTCAATGCCGTTAATTCTCGGCAAACCGATGTCGACGAGCGCCACAGCCGGTGTGAGCTCAAGAATTGCCTCGACCGCTGAATTTCCGTCTTCTGCTTCGCCAATTATCTCGAAGTCTTCAAACTTCTTGAGAAAATGGCGCAGACAGGTGCGAACGACTCGATCATCATCGACGAAAAATATTCTCGTCTGAGTATTCATCCGGTTTTATCCTTTCGCCCACACCACTTGCGTAGTCGTATTTTAGCAGGGCCCTGCATGAGCGGAAGGCAAATGGCAACTTGTCCATGTATCCAAAAACAGTCAATCGTAGGCAAGGCTCATCGCCTGCGTTCCCTTAGCACCATCTGTGCCACCACTTGCAGAGCCTTCATGAGCACTTACTCTTTTGAAAAGTTCTTCAGCCAATTTTGTGCCAGGCAGCAATTCACACTCTCCATCAATGTTTTCAAACACCAATCGCAAGTCCTTGAGCATGTGCTTCAAAGCAAAGCCCGGGGCAAAATCCGATTTAATTATTCTAGGACCCAGATTGGAAAGCGCCCACGAACCGCCTGCACCGGCCGAAAGCATATCAACCACCAGGTTTTCATCAACACCCAGGCGTTTGGCCAGTTGAAATGATTCGCAAACCGAGATCATATTGACCGCACACAATATCTGATTGCACAATTTGAGGGCTTGCCCGGAACCGGGCGGACCGCATCTTCTTATTGTTTTGCCGACCTTCTCAAATGCCGGCAGCGCCTTTTGAAACGGCTCTTCCTCTCCACCGACCATAATCGTCAGGGTTCCGTTGCGGGCACCGACATCGCCGCCTGTTACCGGGGCGTCGAGGAAGTGTATGCCTTTTTTCTTTAATGCCCCATGAATTCTCTTTGCGGCTTCCGGACCGATTGTCGAGAAGTCTGCCACGACAGCGCCCTCAGGCGCGTATGCAGCCACCCCGTTCTGGCCCAGAAGGACTTCATCCACATCTTCAATATCGCCGAGGCAGGTGAAAATGACCTGGGCGCCGGCGACTGCGTCAGATAGCGATTTAACGACCTGACCGCCGGCTGCCAATAAAGCAGTTTCGCCCGACTTTCCCGGGGTGCGGTTCCAACCGACCACAGATAATCCCGCCCTGGCCAGGTTTACCGCCATCGCCTGCCCCATCAAACCAAGGCCCAGATAGGCTAACTTTCCCTTTTCCGGCTGCCCTGACTGCTCGACCTGCTCAGACTTGCTCAAATTGTTGCTCCCCGGATTGCATATAAAAGTTCAATTTTTGCAGATTAACTAATTCCGGCCCCATGGGAAACGTACAATTTGAAGATTCAAGGGAGGGAACCTAATTTCCTCCAGCGCATCTGTTAGTTTGGTAGGCGCCCGGCGCAGAACTTTTCGGAAATAGTGGGAGATAGTTTGATGAAGAAATTTTTCTGTCTTCTGGCAACGCTGGCAATTACCCAAACAGCGGCATTCTGTCAGACACCCTCAGACGGTGTGACCGGCAAAGTAGACATCAGCGCACCGCCCCAGGCTGTCTGGGAAGCAGTGCACCAAGAGCGCTCCAGTGATCCCGACATAAGCTACAGCAAAATTGTCGAGCAAAAGGGCAATCGCGTTCTTATCGAGCAAAAGTTCAACACAATTCCCGTCGTCGGAGAAGCTACTTGCCTTCTGGTCCAGGAAGAAACGCCGCTCAAACGCATCGACTATAAGATGGTCCGCTCCGACAAGTTCAAAGAGATGTATGGCAGCTGGGTAATCGAGGAGAACCCCAATGGCGTGGTTCTGTCTCTGCATTCTGTGCTCGACACCGGTCTACCTTATGCTCAAAGCGTCACCAATAGTTTTCTCAAAAATAAAATTGACGCCCGGCTGGCTCGGGTAAAAACTGCCGCCGAATCGAAGGCACGCGAAAAGCAGCAATAGGTTAAAATCATGATCCGCGGCGGCGCCTCGGATTATGGTCAGAACCTTTTGCGGAGATGCATAAATGAAAAATGCATTGCAGGCGATTCTTTTAGGTCTGTGTCTATCAACCTGCGCAACCACTGCCGGCGCGCAATCAATTCTCGACCAAAGCAAAGACGACTTACTGAAGGATTTCGACGCAGGCAAATCCCTGTCGGCACCGCCATTGGCTGGTCCTCAGGGGGCGAACGCCGCAGGGCAACGCAGCTGGGCGCCACAAGGTTCCAATCCCGGGTCGAACACTCAGGGCAATTATGCACCGGGCTCCTATCAATTTCCTGCCCAGCCGAAAGGTTTGATCCAGCGCTTGATCGAAGGCGCCATGAATGCCGTCAGCGTATACAGCAATGATTCAGGCGGCACTCAAATAAAAGCGCCATTTGTGAACGTCAATACGAGCGGCCCCAACCCGGGAGTGAAAGTGAAAGCACCTTTTGTCAACTACGACAGCATCAACGGCGCCAGTGTCAAAGCGCCATTTGTGAATGTCGGCAATGATGGCGCAATCAAAGTCAAAGCGCCTTTTGTGAATATCAATCACGGTTACAATCAGAATCAAAACAATGGACAGACGAATCCTTCCGACAGCCAGTCAGGCTTTCCCAACTGCGGTGCGCCCAATAACCAGTATCCGAACTCAGATCAAGGCAGCTCGCTGCGCTGAAGGCGGAGGATCGAGCACCATATTTAGTGGCAGCATCAATTACTAATTGAAGAATGCGGATTCTGTCCAATATCTTTGCCTTGCGGATAGATACTAAGTACAGTTCAAACCCTTCGCCAATACATAAACCGCAAAGATGCGCTCGGCGCGTTCAACGTTTAACAACTCCAACACATAGTGCCACTAGGATGCAAAAGCATCTGAAGGGCATGCCAGTTCTCTGCCATAACTGCCTGTTATGATGCCCGCAATGCCCCAAATGGTGGGGGTTTTCTACGAAATGGAGTGCGGAGAATACGTAGTAGCTACGCAACAGTCACCCACAATTCAAACCACTAAAATCAAGCAATAGATTAACTAGCTTCCTCTTCGAGACTTTAATGAAAACGATTTTGCGCCGATCGACCAACACTGAAATGGTCCGGATTAACTTGCTAATGCCTCATGGGCGCTGGTATAAATGGCTCAGTCCCAGCCCGACTACCACCATGCACACCCAAATAGTCCGCATCGTCTATCTTTTTCTTGCCACGGCTTCTTTGGCTGTTCTCTCGATGCCGGCTGAAGCTCGCAACTATTATGTGCGAGAAACAAAAGGTACAGTCGAGATTCGCGGTTGGGAAAAATCCATTATCCAGAAAAGTCCTAACCTCAAGCGTTGGCACTGGATGCCGATCACGGCCGCCTACAACCACAACAAACCAATCATGCCTTCCAAGAAACCCTGGAAGGTTTACCGCATGCTGCGCAAAGCACCTGTAGATATGCAAGCGAATAATCCTCGCTACATGCGACCGATGCATGCCTCGATGCCCAGCGCTCGCAATAGCGACGGCAGCACCCGTCACAATCCGAGGGTGAGCAATCCGCTCGTCACTCATGATGTGGATGGACAATTGAGAGCGCGTGATGTTCAGGCCAAACTGCAAATGCAACGCACTCAAGCACAATTAGCGACAAACAATGTTGATGCCGGGCTTTCTCTTCCCGTTGTCAGAGGAAATTATCAACTGGCCAAGCATGAAGTGGCCGGTTATTTGTCCAACAAAAAGACCGATATCAAATTGAATTCACACGACGTCAACGCACAAAAGGCAGTAGCCGGGCAACTGGCTTGCAAAAATGTGGACGGTCGTTTGATCTCTGAAAACGTGGACGGCGCGCTTTCGTCAAAGTCTGTTTCTGCCGACTTGATGACACCGATCACACGCCGCTATGATTTCACCTACCGCGGACCCAATGAAGGCTTTGACGATACGCCCACTTTCAAAAGCGGCTACCAGTCAGTCAAAAGTAGAGTTTCGGCCAAGCTGTCCAGTCCAAAATCCAGCCGCAGCAGCAAATATTAGTTAGAGCGCGAACTTGGCGGTTATCGCCTGTGCTTCGGCCTCTTTATTTTGCAACTTTAAGAGGCGCGCATAGCCGGGAAACATCTTTTTGCACTGGACCATCTCGGTAGCACCCATGGCAGACCTTCCTCTGTCGTAAGCTGTCATCGCCAGTTTGTAGCACTTTTCGGCATCGGGCAGATCGTTGAGACTTCGATAGGCATTAGCCATTGACGTATAGGCAGTGACAATGCCGACTGTGTTCAAATGTGCGTTGTCTCCAATATGCCATTTGCAAAAGGTGATCACATCCGCCCAGCGACTTTTTTCCGCATAACGATTGGCTACATCCAGAAAAGCATTTTCCAGCTGCTTACTGGCAAAGCCGTCGCTGTCGCTGCGATCGTCGGAAGGCTGTTTGGGCGGCAAAGCCTGGCGCATTCTTGTAGCGCTGATCACGGCCCTGGCAGCTTCGTCCGGCTTTCCGGAGCGGCTGAGATCCATAGCCTTCTGGGAAAGTTCACTCACTTCTTTCCAGGAGCCGGCCATAGCCAGCGGCGAAGCGGCTAAAAGCAAACCACAAGCAAATAAAAGGGTTGCCGGAAATCTCGAGACTTTCAAAACTCCACCTCTTTTTAGCGTTTGCCAAAAGGGAGACGCATGCGTCTCCCTTAATACATTCCAGACGATCGACTAGCCGGCTGTCGTCAATTCTTTGACGGTGCCCAGCGCTTTCTTGAGGTCATCCATCAGATCATCTATGTCTTCGATACCGACAGAAAGACGAACCAGACCGTCCACAAAACCGCGCGCTTCGCGCTCAGCTTTAGGAACAGCACCGTGCGTCATCACAGCCGGGT
>CAZHEZ010000097.1:0-28106 GCA_964531315.1 uncultured Candidatus Obscuribacterales bacterium
ATGATGCTTTGCCCCCCGCGTCCCGCTCTGCGTTGAATAAAGCCAAAGATGAGCGGCAAGACAAAAAGCACTGTGGTTGTCGAAGCCAAAAGTCCACCAATCACGGCTCGTCCCAATGGTGCCGTACGCTCACCGCCCTCACCCCATCCCATTGCCATCGGCACCATGCCGGCAATCATAGCGATACTGGTCATGAGCACAGGACGCATCCGCGAGACCGCCCCGGCAACTGCGGCCTGAACGGAAGACATTCCGGAAACGCGACGTTTTTCAGAAAAGACTACAACCAAAATTGAGTTTGCCACTCCGACGCCTATCGCCATGATCAAGCCCATGAAGGATTGTATGTTGATGGTTGTATGGGTGAGAAAGAGCACCCAGACAGCTCCCGCAACGATTGCCGGAATCACCGATGCAACCACTATAGAAAGACGAAACAACTGAAAGTAAGCAATCAGCATCAAAAAAATCACAAAGACAGCAAAGAGAACACCAATGCCCAGAGCCTGAAAAGTCGATTGCATGACAGGCACCTGTCCGCGCAGGGTGACCCGTACTCCCTTCGGCGGTGATTCCATATGCTTGAGGGCCTGATCCACTTCTTGTGCGGCCCGGCCCAGATCGTCTCCGGCTATGTTTGCGGTCACAGTGATCATGCGGCGCATATTGTAATGATCGTACTCACCGATCATGGTGCCGAAACTTACTTCGGCTGCATCCCTAATAAATGGTCCGGAAACATTGCCAGTCTTTACAGGCACATTTTCAATGTCTTCGATGCTAGTCATTTGACTTTGCGGCACTTGAATTTGCACCTGATAAGCCAGCGCATTTTTCGCGTCGCGCCAGAAGATCGGCGCCACAAAGCGGCTTGAATATGTGGCAGCTACTTGCGACTTGCCTATATCATCAACAGTTACTCCCAACTGGCCGGCACGCAAGCGGTCCACTTTCACATTTACGGTCGGATATTTGAGAGGTTGAACAATTGCCACGTCGCGCAAATCGTCAATGCCTTTTACCGCCTCGAGCACTTTATTTGCATACGCCTCGTCATCGGGAAAATTGGGTCCGTCGATGTCGATTTGGATGGGAGTAGGAGAGCCGAAATTCATAATTTGACTAATAATGTCACCCGATTCAAATGAAATAGTCAGCTCCGGCACCTGCCTGTGAAGCAGCGCTCTCAGCCGCTCTTTCAAGGCATTGATCTGGATGTTAGCCTCTTTTTTCAAAGAAATAAGAAGAATGGCCTCATGCGGTCCGCTGCTCCAGATGTAGACATTGCTTACCGCATAGCTGGGTGGCTGAGTGCCGACATAACCGATGGAAACCTCGAGGTTTTCTTTACCGACTTCTTTGACTATGCAATCAAGAGTCTTCAATGCCAGTTCTTCCGTGCGCTCAAATCTGGTGCCGGCAGGCGCTTTCAATCTTATTTGAAACGTGCTCGGATTGCCTTGCGGAAAAATCTCACGCCCCAGTATCGGTGCCACCAAAAGACCGGATGAAGCAAGAAGCAGATAAATGAGAGTGACTGCCAGACCGGACTTCAAGCAGAAAAGCAAAGAACGCTTGTAGGTAAGACGCAGATTATCAATCCAATCGCGTTTATGGGCTGCCTCTCTCTTTTGATGCCTGTCCTGGTCGTGGGTCGTGCTTTTCAAAAGCCAGGCGGCTAGAACAGGCAGAAATGAATTGGAAAGAAGATAAGAGGCAATCATGGCGAAACCGACAGCCAGAGAGAGCGGAACGAATAAGGCTTTGGTGCTGCCGACCATCAAAAAGGAGGGCATGAAAACACAGATGACGGAGAACATAGCCAATAAACGCGGCGTCACAACCTCCATTAAGCCGTCGTATATCGCCAGAGGCAATGCTTTGGCCCGATGCAAATGCACGTGGATGTTTTCAATCGCCACTGTCGCCTCGTCCACGAGAATACCAACGGCAAGCGACAGCCCGCCCAAGGTCATAATATTGATCGTTTGACCGGAAGCCCACAAAGCAGCCACTGCCGCCAAAAGTGCAGCCGGGATGTTCAAAACTACAACCAACGAACTTCTCCAGTCGCGCAGGAAAAGCAAAACAGTCAGACCGGTGAGAATAGCACCCAGTCCCCCTTCAAACAAAAGACCCCGAATTGCCTCGGTAACATAAATCGACTGGTCGAATTGAAAACTGACCTTAATGTCGTCCGGCAAAAGAGACTGCATGTAAGAAATGTTCTTCTTTACTCCGTCAACCACAGCCAGAGTCGACGCGCTTGCTTGTTTCGATATAGCCATATAGACAGCACGCCTGCCATTCACCAGAGCATAACCGGTGGCGATATCAGTGTCGTCTTTGATGGTGGCAATATCACGCAGGTAGACGGCCGGACCGGATCCAAGGCGCAAGGGTATGGTGCCCATGTCTTGAATATTGGAGACGGTGGAATTAATCGATGCGATGCGTTGCAGACTTCCGGTGCGGACAATCCCTGAAGGAATGATCAAATTGCCGGTGGAAAGCGCGTCTGTGACATCATCAAGCGAGAGGTGATATTGGCTGAGGCGTTCCGAATTGACTGTTAGAACTATGGTTCTTTGATTGCCGCCAAAAGGTGGAGGCGTAGAAACTCCAGGCGTCGTCGAAAGAACCGGTCGCAATCGTGCATATGCCAGGTCCTGAATCTCCGCCAATGACCTGGTCGCGCTGGAAAGAACCAGAAACCCGACCGGGACGTTGCCGACGTCAAAACGCAATATAAAAGGAGCGACCGTACCGGGCGGCAAATAAGCCTTGGTGCGCTCCACTTGTGCCACCACCTGCGCCATCGCATCGGCCATATCTACTTCGGGCTGGAAATAGATATTCATCACAGCACAACTTTGAATGGACTTGGAAGTTACATGATCGACGCCGCTTATATAGAAGAAGTGCTGCTCATAGGCTGTGACGAGAAAACCTTCCATCTGAGCCGGATCCATCCCGCCGTAGGGCTGGACGACAGTGACCATCGGTAAGTTCAAATCAGGAAAAATATCGATCTTCATGCGCGTCAAGGCGACAATGGCAATTACTGCAATTGTCACCACCGACACCATTATGGTGACCGGGCGCATCATGGCAAGTCGAATCATCCACATGCCTATTTGGTCTCCGTCTCAAAGCGAATTGCTTCTTCCAGAAACGGCTTCAAATCACCGTGGACGGCAGCGACCGCCAATAGAGACTGCCAGACACCGATTTTCGCCACTGCTTCTTTGACGCGAGAATCGGCAAGCACCTGATTAGCCTCTGCGACTTGAGCGACCGAACCGAGGCCGGCTTCGTACCTGGCCTCAGCCTGCTTGCTGGCCAATAATGCTGCCTGCACCTGGACCGGCATGTTGGCAGCCAATTCTACTGCCGCTTTTACTCGGGCTCTTGATTGAACATCCTGGGTGCGCAAATTTTGTAAGACAAGGTTGTACCCGTGCCTTTGGGCGTTGATACGTTCTTGCACAACCTTCTTTTCGGACTGAATGCGCAGAATATCCATAAAATTGAAATTGGCAACAATACCGACGTTCCAGTTGGGGACAGCCGGAGCAAAACCATGCGCATCGGCAGATTGGTTCTGTCCTCTTACGCTCAAACCCGAACCACGAAAGTTCATGCCGCCCAAAAACCGAAATATTGGGTAATACTCTTTATCAAGCACTCTTTTGCGCTGAGCCTCGGTCAAAATTAACGCCCTGGCTTGCAACGCCAGAGGATGTGTTTCAAATGCCGGTGGCGTTAATTGAGAGTCTTCAGGCTCTGAAACAAGCGCAATTTTGCCTGGATCTACAGTAATGTCCCGGCCGCCAATACCCAGAGCATTAGCCAATTCTGCAACGGCAAGCTCATATTGCAATTTGGCTCGAATCAGATCGTTTTTGGAATTCGCCAATTGCGCATCCGCCAGCGATGCATCGGCGCCCGGTCTTAAATCCGCATCAACAGAGGCATGAACCACACGGCTGAATTCCTCAAAGCGATGCACATTGGCCTCAGCCGCCTGCACCTGCTCATCGGTGACCACGACAAGCAAGAAGGCTGAGGCAGCATTGACCACGACATCCAATTGAGTGACGGCATAGCGCGATTGAGCCAGAGTCCAATTGGCTTTTGCTTCCTGAATACGGGCTTTGTGCAAGCCAAAATCGAGCGGCGCCCAATCAAATATAAAACCCGTGCCCGAGAAAAAATTCGGACTCATATTGACGGTGTTGAAGCCCGGTCCAGGGTTGGTGGGCAAGGTCGGATCGGCAAACAAAAGCTGCGTCAATTTATTGTGCGTGGCCACGACCTGCTCATAAGACATCATCGAATAAGGGTTGTATTCCTTCACTTTCTGAAGCGAGACGCCGCGCTGGGCGGCACGGACCTCCGCCTGAGCCTGCATAATTCGGGGATAATTCTTGTCGGCAAAGGCGACGGCGCCGTAAAGAGTAATCGGCTGAGCCGGCATATGCGGGTCTTCGTAAGGTCGAAGCATGGTCGCCTGCCCTCTTACGAAGGGCTTGATTTGTGGCCGGTCGATCAGTGATTCAACAGTGCGTCCATTTGTCGCTGCACTTCCTTGCGTGGAACGAGAGCCGGGGGTGACAATCGGCGGTCTCAATACCGGCTGGTCGGCAGGGGCCGGAAGATCGGCAGCCCAGCCTGCACCGGCAAAGGTGAAAGCCGCAATAACGGCAAAAATCAGGCGAAGATCCGTAAGGATTCGCTGGCATATCTTCAAATACATCCTCGATATACTTCTTCGACTATTTCAAAAACAATTTGCAGCACAACACGACACTAGCAAAACAAGAGAATTGAAATGTGCAGAGATTGTGTAATTGAATTTCTTGTCAAAACTCTTTTTTCTTAAGCTGATCTCAGCAAGGCCCGTAATAATCAAGGGTTTTCAGCGTGAGAATCGGCAATACCTGGCAAAATAGAGGGCAGGGCGCCATCTAATTCATATCGAGATCCGGCAGTCAAATGTTTCCAGCCGAGAAATTCCTAATTCCCAGGACGCTCAAAACCAGAAGCGAATTTTCCGTCGCCTGGTTTTATCCCAACACGTATACGGTAGGCATGGCAGGACTGGGTTATCAACTCGTTTTTCGCCTTCTTGATGAGGATGAAGATGTGGCAGTATTGCGCGGCTTCACCGACATGGAAGAGCCAGGGATAAGGGAGGCGAGCATATTCGGCTTCACGCTTTCCTGGGAATTGGACTATGCAAATATCCTGTCCATCTTAAGAAAGCACAATATTCCCGCCTCCAGCCGGCAGCGCACAGAAGACCATCCGCTCATCTTCGGCGGAGGGCCTGTGCTGACCGCCAATCCGGAGCCATTTGCAGACATATTCGATGTCATCTTGTTGGGCGATGCCGAAGTGGCAGTGCCGTCATTTCTGGCTGCTTACCGGCTGGCAAGAAAAGCCGGCTCTCGAAAAGAACAGCTTCTCAGCCTTGCCAATGCCGACGGCATTTACATTCCGCAGTTCTACGATGTTGAATACCACGCGGATAAAAACACAGGCGCTGGTCCTGTATCGGCAATCAGTGCAAATCACAAAGATGTACCGGCCTTGCCGCGCAAAAAAATATTCTCACCGCCGGCTGATTATGTCGCCCACTCGATTGTTCTGTCTCCGGATAGCGCCTGGGGCAATATGTTTCTGGTCGAGGTGGTGCGCTCGTGCCCACAAGAATGCCGCTTCTGCCTGGCCAGTTTTTTGACCAGACCATTTCGCGCTACCAATGTAGACACACTTATAGAAGCTGTCGAACTTGGATTGAAGCATACAAACAAAATCGGCTTGCTGGGGCCGTCAGTGACCGAACATCCAAAATTCGACGAGATTGCCAGAAGACTGAAAGGCAGACAGGACCTCAGCCTCTCTATCGCATCTGTGAGAGCCGACACTCTCACTGAAGAAATTCTGGCAACGCTGGCTTCGCTTGGTCAAAAGTCAGTCACCATTGCCATTGAATCAGGGTCAGAGCGCTTGCGCTCAATCATGAAAAAGAACCTTACTGAGCAAGAAATTCTCCAGGCAGTCTCGCTTGTCGAAGCTGCCGGGCTTGAATCCATCAAGTTTTACGGCATAGCCGGATTGCCGCATGAAACCCAGCATGATATCGATGAAACGATACGCTTGATGACGCAACTGAAGAAAAAACACAAACGCCTGCGTTTTGTCTTTGGCATTAGTTCGTTTGTACCAAAGGCGCAGACGCCTTTTCAGTGGAATGGAAGAGACAGGGACTGCGGCAAGAAGCTGGAATATGTACGCAAACATCTTTCCAAAATCGGCATCGATGTGCGCCCGGAAAGCCATAACTGGAGCGACATTCAAGCCCTCATTTCCCGCGGAGATCGGCGCCTGCATCCGATTCTCAAGGCGGTGGAAGAAAATTCAGGAAACCTGGGAGCCTGGAAAAAAGCCATTAAAGAGGCCGCCAATGGCGGCGGCATCCCGCCCGTAAGGGACTATTACATTTTCCGAGAAATTCCCCGAGATGAAATTCTGCCCTGGAGCCATCTTCAAGATGAAGAGAAAACCGCCTACCTGGGCAAACACAATGATGCCGCTCTGGCCCTTTCTGCAGTTGATCTGTAGGGGCGACGCATGGCATCGCCCCTACAAAGTCAGTTGAAAAGCTTATAAACTGAAGGCGAGACCCGGATAGGGCAGTCATCGCACAGGGAGAGAGCATGGATAAAACCACGCAAATTAGCCAGTTGGTGCAACCGGTCAGAGACGATCTGTTGTCAGGAGCCGCTGAGGTTGCCCTGAGAGCGATCACGATTTACCAGACTGTGATGCAAGACGAGACTGATCCGGCCAAGCTGAAAAAGCTTCTCACCGAAACCACTTTGGCTCTCATCGACGCCCAGCCGGCCATGGCCCCTGTTTTCCATCTGGGCAATTCGGTCTTGTTGTCGACGCGCTCAGCCAACACGGCCGAAGAAATTAAAGCCCGCGTAGACGAGGCTCTCACCAATTTCGAAAAGCAGCTTTGCGAATCGGCAAACGTGATTGCCGATAAAGTTTACGAGCTAATTCCGCCTGGAGAAGTTGTTTTTGCATATTCATTCAGCTCCACGGTCGTCAGTTGCCTGCTCAACGCCCGTGCCAAGGGACGTTTCTTCAGAGTAGCCTGCACGGAAGCCAGACCTGCTTTTGAAGGCAATAAAATGGCTAGCCGCCTGGCCAAAGGGGGCATCGAAGTAATGCATACATTCGACAACGCCATGGGCTTGCTCTTGCCTACATGCTCGGCAGCCTTCATGGGTGTCGACTGTGTCGGTCGCCCCGGCGTCGTAAATAAGGTCGGCTCCTGGCTTTTGGCAATCGCCTGCAAGGAGCTGGGCATTCCGCTCTATGCTTTGACAGGCACTGAAAAATTCGTCACCGACGAGCGCCTCTTCGAATTCGAACGTCACGAGCGCCCACCCGAAGAGGTTTGGAGCGACTTTCCAAAGGGCGTCCGAGTGCTCAACCGCCACTTCGAATTGATTCCTTTCACCCACATTAGCGGAGTTGTCACCGAACAAGGTATCTTGAAGGAGAACGACATCGACAGCTATGTTTCCAAACTAGAGGTCCATGAAGCACTTCGACTCGAACCGGCGGGTATCTAGACCAGGCAGCCTGCCGCTTTCCTCAGGCAGTGAAAGCGATTTAAAAGATGAAAGCACCACTAATTATCTCGATAGCCCTTTTGATGGTGAGCCAGATTCCTTGCCAGGCGAAAATCGGAGAGCCCATTGGCGTATACAGAGCCAAGATCGCGGCAAAATACAAATTTCGCGCGCAGGAAGCCCGCGGCGCGCAAACCTACTATCGCTACGCTTATCCACTTACTCCCGAAGAAGAGCAGCGTTGTCCAGGTTTTGGCACCGGCATAACGGTAACAGTGGCCGGCGGAAAAATAGTTGGACAGTCGATGGCTATTCGCATGGGAGACTCATACGACGAAAGCAGAGTGATGGCCGCTCGGCGCTCTCTCGACTTCATTCTGGAAGCAATCGGCAAGCCGAAAAGCACATCGCAGACCGAGGACGCGCAGCAATTGGCGAGCATCAAAAATGCCATCGAACAAGCGCTGATTTCCAACCCGCAAAATATCCAGTTTCCAGGATTCCCTCAACGCTCGAAGTTGTCTTGTTCTCCCGATGGAGACCTTCTGGTGGCAATTTTGCCTCCCATAGACGCAGCGCCTCCCGGCGCTTACATGCGTTAAAGTTCTTGTCCTCTGGGGCGATCGTCAATGCCCAGATCGATTAAGTCCGAACTAGCGCCGCAAATACGCCCGTCTGCTCTTTGCGCGAAAATTCTCAGCTGGTAGCAAGCATCATCCGGGAAAACGTCCCTCCGAATCAAGATACTGCCTGTGGTGCCATTTTCAGTCCAGCTCTGCAGCGATTTTTGGGATGGACGAATATCGCGGTAGGTGAAATTTTCAAGCTGAAACATTGAGCGCGGGCGAGACAATTCGCAGTAGCAAGAAACCGCACCGGGAATGTTTGAAACATCAAAGTGGAATTCCAGGGGAAATTTTATCGGGCGGCGCACTCCGTCATTGCTTTCTTTCAAAGTCGCTGGCATTGCAGAAAGGCTGGGGATGATCGTTTTTCCGTCGTTCAATCTAGCCGCAGCAACACTGAGATTGGGCTTCTTGTTGAGATAGATACTGAATTCAGACATTTCTTTTCTGAGAAACCAGGCGAATTTCTCGTCGACAGGAAATCGCACCGTCTGAAACGCCTTGCCAGGATCGTAATTTGTTTGCACCCAGTTATCCATTCCTTGAGGGGGCATTCGTTTTTTGTCAAAGGCCAAAACTATGACTTCTTGCTTGGCACTGGAATCAGGCTTGGTGTTTTTCAAATCAACATCAATGAAGCGAACAGCACTTGTTTTAAATGGAGTCTTGGCTGTTATGTCCGTCATGCCGTATCTTCCCACTTTCAAAGTCAATTCAGGCAGCGCTGCGGCGCCGCCTGAGAAATCGGCAAAGTCGGCACCGGGCGCAAGATCCGCCAATCTGCATTGATCCGTGTCCCAGTAGACGGTTCTGTAATTGTTGTCGGCAAGTTTTTTTCTCAGCGCGCCTGACGGTATCAAATGGTCATATGTATAAAATCGCGGCTCTAAGGTGGTCACGCGAGAGAAGAGATCCGGGTTTAACAAAGGAGGCGAAATCAATGATTGAATCAGGTAATACCGATTGAACATATGAGCGCCATAAAGTTGAATAGGCACGTATGCAATCAAGAGTTTCTGATTGCCGGGCAAAACAGCCACAGCGTTATTAATCTGAGCTTGCAGTTCTTCAACATGCGCGGCAGCCATTATCCAAGACTGATTGTTGCGGTTGCCGACCAAAACCGAAAGTCCGACCAGAATCACAAAAAGAGCCGTCGAAAAAATCCCCAGGGCACGCTTACCATTTGTCCTTTTGCTTAGCGGATCGGCCGTGATTAGTGAAACGGCGACAATAATTGCCAGCACTGCCGTACTCATGTAGAACAATCTGGAACCAGCCAGGGTACTGTGAATCATGAATACCTGATATAGAGGCAAGAACTGCAAAACAAGCCAGGAAAAAAGGAAGCCGATCAGTTTTAAACGGTTCTCGCCAAAGCGATCAAAACGAATTCTCGAGACAAGAAATATACCGAAGCCGATATAGAAAGTTCGAAAGGCCATTTCAAACAGACCCCTTCGTTCAATCAGCTCCTCATTAAATGGATAAGCAACCTTCCAAAAGTGAGCAAACCTATCCACCAGACTGGAAAAAGAAAATACATTGGCTTCGCCCACGGCCCCGACATAACCACCAAGAATTGCACCGCAAGCCAGATAGCGAATCACAAAATAGACGGACAGGAGGGCAAAGTACGGCGCTGCTGTTAATAAGGATCCGCGCAATTTTCCAGCCAGATTATTCTCTTTGCTCAGAAACAATGAACAGGCAAAGACAACGAAAGGCAGCGACGCCGCCATTTCCTTACATAGCAAAGCGCTGGCGAAAGAAGCAAGAGAAAGCCAGCCGACCGAGCATTTTCCGGCATTTTTTCCATCCGGCAGCCTGAGAAAGAGAGCAAAGCCAATCAGGTAGAACATGGTCGACAACCCATCCACTCGACCGATCAGCCAGGTCGTCACTTCTGTGTGAAGAGGGCTGACTGCAAAAAGCAACGCCGCCGCGTAGCCAATTCGATTGCCCCCGGGGACCGCAAAGCGCTGGGCAAGACTGCGGGCAATCGAGAGCACGGCAAAAGCAGCGACGAATGAATAAAGAAAGTTGGCGATGTGATAACCGAGCGGGTTGGCATGGGAGAAAAACTGATCGATTGCAAAACTGACTTCAATGAGCGGTCGATAAAAAATCTCAGTGGAATTGTCTTGCATCCAGACAGTCGAGAATGTGCGAAAAAACAACTCACCGTTGTTACTGAACATTCGGTAAGCGTAAGTAATGTGATTGAGGTCGTCGGATGTGAAATAACTATTGAGCGCGCCGCCAAACTCAAAAAGCATCAAACCTAGCGTCAGAATCGCAAATGCTATCAGGCTCCATACAGCGCCTGTGCCTGATTTTTGACGTTCAGAAGAAACCAATACTGGTCTTCCGAGCGTCTCTTCTTTCAGTGCTTTCGTATGCATGGCGATGGTGCAGCCCCCGTAGGGGCGACGCCGTGCGTCGCCCGGTCCGAAGTCTTCCTAAGGATACAAGCCCCGCAATCTGCGCGCCTCGACGACGCGGCCCAGAGCCAGACGCATGGCGGAATCTCTTAGCGATAGCTGGTGCTCTTTTGAGGTAGCAAAAACTTGATCGCATGCTTTCACAACCAGTAATTCCAGTCGCTTATAGACTTCATCCTCATTCCAGAAAAGTCCCATCAAACCCTGCACCCACTCGAAATAGCCGACTGTCACAGCTGCAGAGTTAGAGAGGATATCCGGCAGCACATGCACCCCGCGCTTCGCCAGGACTTCATCGGCTTCCGGCGTGGTCGGAGCGTTTGCACCTTCGACAACGACTTTGGCCTTGATCTTGTCGACATTGCCGGCGTGCACTTGATTGGCGACCGCGCACAAGATCAGGATATCGCATTCAAGCTCTACGACTTCGTCTACGGGAATGAACTTGCCGTCAGGATAATTCTCCATGCTGCGGTGTTCTCTGTAATGAGCTTTCACCGCCTCAACATCGAGTCCTTTAGGGTTATAAACGCCGCCTGATGTTTCCGAAACTCCAATGATTTTGAAACCACCTTTAATAAGATTTCTGGCCGTGCCGGACCCGGCTCTGCCCAAACCTTGAATGACCACGGTCGGTTCATTCTTGCTCATACCGATTTCTTTGAGCAGTCTCTGCGTGCAAAGGGAGACGCCATATCCGGTTGCTTCCAGCATCCCCAGAGAACCACCGATCGATTTCGGTTTGCCTGTGACGATCGAGGGAACAGTGTGACCGACGTTGACGCTGTAAGTGTCCATCATCCAGGCCATCGTCTGCTCGTTTGTGTTGATGTCCGGACCCATGATGTCTGCATCCGGTCCGATGATGTCGATGATTTCAGACGTAAATCTTCTTGTCACTCTCTCCAATTCATTTTGGCTCATTGATTGCGGATCAAGTCGAATGCCGCCGTGAGCTCCACCAAAAGGAAGGTTCATAAGCGAGCATTTCCAGGTCATCAACATTGCCATGGCAGCAATTTCGCCCAGATTGACGTAAGGATGAAAACGCACCCCGCCCTTTCCGGGTCCGAGCGCCAGATCGTGGTGCACGCGATAGCCCTGGTAGGTCTGTATGGAGCCGTCGTCCATGCGGCAGGGCACCACAACTGAAAGGGCACGCTTGGGCTGCATCAGGGGTCCGACGGTGCTCTCGTCCAGCTTCAAAGATTGAGCGGCTCTATGGATCCGCTTTTGAGCCATCAAGAAATCTTCGGTT
The DNA here is from genome assembly GCA_964531315.1 of uncultured Candidatus Obscuribacterales bacterium. Lineage (GTDB taxonomy): Bacteria > Cyanobacteriota > Vampirovibrionia > Obscuribacterales > Obscuribacteraceae > QKMZ01. The sequence goes on from CAZHEZ010000097.1 coordinate 11,984, forward strand.
TCCCACTCATTCTTGAGCTTTTCCTTTTTTCCGCCCGTCTCTTTCGAGTCGCCCTTTTGCTTGACTTTCCCCATGCGATATACACCTTAGTTGCCGGAGTCGAGCCAATATTATAGGCATTCACAGCCCAAAATTGGCTGCAAGTCTCGATTAGAAGCTAATTCTCAGCAATTTTATTTAGCAACCGCTTGATTGCAGTCTTTCATGAGCTGGTCTTGGACCCTGGCCGCCGCCCGGTTGCTCTTCTTGCGCACCGATTCAATCAGTCCGTCTGCCTCTTTAGAAGTCTTGCGCACAAAGTCCGCGTGCACCTTGTCAAACCCGCTCAGATTAATCAAGACGTTGTAATAAGCGCCTTCGGCAGCGGCAAGAGCCATCAGACCAGCCACACCGGCATCGGACAGCGAGTTGGGATTACCCTTTTCGATTGCTGTTTCGACCAGATTGAGAGCCTCATCTGAGCGCCTGAGCACGCCCAAGGGCACCAGCGTCGCCTCGACCGTAGCTGCATGTATGGCTTCATCCCGACTCTTGACCTCCTCGGCAGACCCTTTAGGCAGACGCCGCGCTTCCACGATGCGATTGAAGGCATTCATGTCATTGTCGACATCACGCAAGAAATCGCGTTTCAAAATCTGCCCCTCTTCGGCAAGCGCGTTTAAGAGAGGCTTCGAGGCCTCAAAACCCTTCTTCTCATAGGTGAGATTGCCTACCATCGCCGCAAGCGACGCCGAAAGAGCACCTGCCAGAGCAGCCGCGCTGCCGCCTCCGGGCGCCACCGAATCGGATGCCAGCTCATCGACAAAATCGCTGAGCGACAGTTTCTTCAATTCCTTAGTTTGAGGAGCGACTCTATATTCAATAATCTTCTTATCGATATCGAATGGAGATAATTCCGCCAATCCCAAAGATTGAACGGCTGTTTCCACCAATTCACGTTCTGACACACCGGTTGAGCGACCCTGTTTCTTCAAGTAATGCCGCCCCGCTTCCAGCATCGGCGCCAGTGGAACCAAACCGACGATTTCGCTGCCGGTCGCGCGCAATCCCATCTGATTAGCCACTCTCTCTGCTTCATCAAAGGCCTGATGCAGCGAGCAAACCGAATAATCGATCAGATTGATGGAAATCTGCGCCCGTTTATATTCGTCCACATACCAGCCAACTGCGCGGACGGCCTTGAGAGTTCCCGCCACCTTGACGGAAGTTCCGTCTTTATCCTTGACTATATTTCCTTCCGCGTCGCGCTTGGCCTTGCCGGCTTCTCGTATAGTCAGAGCAATATCGTTGGCCAGCTTTTTGGAACGGGTGTTGAGGTTGACGTTGTAAGCAATCAGAAATTGCCGAGCACCAATTACGGTGGCACCCGATTGGGCATTGAATTGCACCGGTCCGAAGTCCGGCTTGAAAGATTTGTCTTTCATTTTCTCCGGCAGCGCTTCATATTCGCCTTTGCGAATGTCGGCCAGACTCTTTCGATCTTCAGTGCGAGCGGCTTCGGCATAAAGATAGACAGGTATTCCCAGCTCTTTGCCGACGCGTTCTGCCAGCTGCTCCGCCAATTTCACGCAATCTTCCATGGTCACACCGGATACCGGCACGAACGGGCATACATCTGTGGCACCCATTCTCGGATGTTCGCCTTTATGCCTCCTCATGTCGATCAATCCTTGCGCCGTTTTAATCGCTTGGAATGCACCCTCGACAATCACGTCGGGGCTGCCGACAAAGGTGATGACCGTGCGATTGGTGCTCCAGCCCGGGTCGACATCGAGAAGACTGACACCCTGCACGCTCTTGATCGCGTCGGAAATCGCATTGATTACCTTCTCATTGCGACCATCGCTGAAATTCGGAACACACTCAACCAGACGCATAACACACCCCGTTGGATATACACGGATAACAAGTTAGATATTGTATGACTATTTGGGTCTATAATCTGCAATCAGCATTTAATGAGGTAGCAAATTGGCTGTGTCAGGAGAAAAGAAGGAAAACCACGCAGAGTTGCAACGCCAGTATTTCCGCTCGCGCATATCAGTTTTCCTGCAGCCAATTCCTGAAGAGATTCTCTCCCGCACTCAAAAAATTGCCGAGAGTGCAGGCTTGTCAGCAAGTTCTCATGTGCTCGATGTGGGCACCGGGACAGGCGCGCTGATCGTTCATTTTTTAGAACTGGGCGTAAAACAAGAAAACATCACAGGCATAGACCTGAGCGAAGACATGCTGAAAAATGCACGCGAACGATTTGCCCAGGTAAATTTCATCAGAGCCGACATACTCGATGCCGACACAGTAATTGGAACGCCGAATCAATTCGACGCCATTTTCTTCAACGCATGTTTTGGAAATCTCTTCGATCAAAAAATGGCTCTAGAAAAAACTCATGCACTTTTGCGCTCAGGCGGCTCGATTGTAATCAGCCACCCGCTCGGGAAAAAATTCGTAAAAGCGCTGCACGACGCTGATCCGGATATAGTGCCGCACTTGCTTCCTGACACAGAACAGTTGAACGCCTGGGCTAAAGAATTGAACATGCAAGTCGCCGAATTTGTCGACGAAACTGAGTTCTATCTGGCCCGATTAACCTAATGGCGATGCCATGCTTCGCCCGATGCATGGGAATAGAGGCAACCAGAACCTACGCGTTATTGCAAATCAGCATCGGCGGCACCAACACAATTCCCAGACTTAGCGAAGTTGACCTTTTCGACGGTAAAGCGCGATTCCTGGCGTTCCAAATAGAAACGCCCTTGCTCGTAACCAGTCAGTTTAATTGTTGGAGAAGTAACAGGTTGCGATGGAACCGTTCTATCTTTTTCGAAATCGCACGCAAAAATCGGCGTCTCTCGACCACCATCGACAATGCCGCCTTTAACATCGTCGAAGTAAACACGCGGGACACCACGTGTCTTCAGCATGCTGCGTCCGCGCATTGCAAAGACATAGTACGACATCGCCGCTTTGTCGAAGGGCATGTAATTTGGATAATCGAGTTTCAACCCGGAAAGATCCAGCGATTCTGAAATGCCCGGTCCCTCCACTTGCAGTTTTACAAACTGTCTCTTGCCGAAATCGGCATAGCATCGCAGGCGATACCAGGTGTCGGGTTGAAGCGCACGGCTGAGTTTGAAAATCTTCCACTTACGGTCTTTGCTGGGCGTACCTTTCATGGTTACATCTGTTCCTTCCGCGACCCAGACGGCGCCGGTGCGCTGCAGCCCGACGAAAGCCATCCAATCGCCACCCTTCAGGTAGACAGGTTTTTCCACGCCTTCAATCAGTTCTTGATCGACACCGAAGATCACATCATCGGCAAGACCCTTTTCGAATCGGACGCATGTTTCCACAAAGGAAACGGACGGGCGCCGAAGATATGCCTCCACTGCCGTTCCCCTGAAGATGAGAGCGACCGCCGCCGAGAGCCTGGACTCCGTTGCCCAGCTAATAACTGGAAACGAAATCAAAAGCAAAACCGGGATAATGGAATACCAATGCATTCTTGTCATGCTGCTTTTACTTCTTGCGAAACTTCGCCTCGATAAGCGAAGCGTTCCTTTAATTTCAAAACTCGTGATTCGAAGAACTGCCAGGACAATATAGACCAGACAATAGTGATGACAAAAGCAACGAACTCACCGTTTACAATTTTGGCGGCAGGCATGAAATAGCAGATCATTGCTCGCAGGACAAAACCGAATGGATGGTAAAGATAGATCCCATAACTGATCTTGCCGAGATAGGCAAAGGGACGGTAATTGAAAATCTTCAGAACAAGCGCGTTTCTTGTCTGCCACAAACCCAATACAAAGAGCGCAATGCTGAATGCGCTCAACGTGTAGTTTCTATACCAGAACAAATCGTTCTTGTCGGAGAACCCCTGCGTGCTCAAAACCAAATATTGATCGATCGCCTGCAAAATCACACCAGCGATCATCAAATGCGTACCGCTTACTTTATTCGTCCAACCACGCAATTGCGCATGGCCAGCCAGGCACCCAAAGAGGAGAAACTGACCGCAGACAGGCAAGAGCATGTAATAGGGTCTATCGTTAAAAACGGCATGTGCATAAAAGTTCGCTGCAATGGAGGCAACTATTAGAATTGAAAACAAAACTACTCGCAGCTTTTTCGGCGTCAAAAGCAATGCCAGAGGATAAAGAAGATAGAACTGTTCTTCAACGCACAGTGACCAGAAGTGCACGACTGTACCGGTAAATCCTTTGTCGAGAAAGACCTTCAAATTGAATAAATAAGTGAATTGAAAGAGTGGAAACGGCAATTGTCCAATCAAAAGCAGAAAGAAAATCAGTGCGTAATAGGCAGGGAAGATACGCAGACAGCGGCGGACGTAGAAGGTTTTCAAATCGCTCAACAGCGCGCCGGTTTGATTGGCTTCCAATATGCGGGTGATGAGAAATCCGGACAGAACAAAGAAAATCTGCACACCCAGAGCGCCGTATGGAAAGTGATTGCCGTTGTGTTCCAAAAAAACGCCGGCATGAAAGTGGAACACCAGCATGACTGCAATCAGGCGCAACGTGTCTAATTGAGACTTGTAGCTGAGCCTCTCTGAGTTGTTATCGATGGAGCTTTCGGTGGTCACTAAAAAACTGTAGCAGCCCGCAAGCATTTATTTGTAGCCGCCGGGTTGCACCCGGCAATTTGAAGGCGCGTGCAACGCGCCGGCTACGAATGTCTGTACCGAGCCGCTATGTTCAATTAAGTTCGAAAAGTTCGGAGAGGGAGGGATTCGAACCCTCGGTACAGCTTTTGACCGTACAACTTCTTAGCAGGAAGCCGCTTTCGACCACTCAGCCACCTCTCCAAGAACGTGCCTGTTAAGGACAGGCCATATAGAACATTATCATACTTGTTGTAAGCGCACTACAGCCGTCGCTTATCGCTTAAAAATGTCCCAAGACCACAATCCATATCCAGTAGTAGCTGACCGGGGAGCCGAATAGAAGGCTGTCTCCCCTGTCCAGAAAGCCGCCGTGGCCAGGGATTACGTCACTGGAGTCTTTCATCCCGGCGTCTCTCTTGAGAAGCGATTCGCAAAGATCGCCTAATTGCGCCGCAATCGACACGAAAAGCCCCATCAAGGGCGCATGCCAGATTTTGTGACGAAACGGCAGAGAATTTACAAACAAGAAGTGGTCGGCTGCATAAACGACTACGGTCGCCCAAAAAACAGAGGCCAGCAACCCTGCAACCGCGCCTTCAACTGTTTTCTTAGGACTGATCTGGGGATAGAGCAAATGCTTGCCAAAGTATTTGCCGCCATAGTAAGCAAAAATATCGGTTGCCCAGATAATAAAGAGGCATACCCAGACATACGCTAATCCAGGTTGCTGCAATAAATTGGCGTTCTGCACTTCACCGGGTGGGATTAAATTCCGCAATAACACAAGGTGACTGGGAAGGAATCCCACATAAATGAATCCCAAAATGGTCGTGGCTATGTCTGCAATGGTGGCCGGCGGTGTCTCATGCCGGAACAATAAACGGAAAAATGAAAGGCAGATACCCACAGTCAAAAGCAATGGATAGTGCTCGAGCGGAAAGTTGGCAGGAAGCGTTACTCCAGGAATTACGGGCAATGCAGCGACGACAAAAAATGCCACAATCATGCCCTTGATAATTCTGGGTGAGGGCTTGAAACCCTTAGCTCTGGACATGTTTATGAATTCAGTGCCGCCCACATAACAGGCTGCGCCCAAAAGAAGAGGAAACAACAGACCGCCGCAGAGAATGCTGGCTACGGCGGTGATGAACAATATCCAACCGAAGAGAATTCTTTTCATCGAACTCCCTCTGACTGGTCTTTCAGCGCTCCACCGGTCGGCATGTCCTCGATCCGAATGCCTTTTTCTCCGCTATCTGCAATCCCAACTCCAGTTTTACCCGAATCGCCGTGATTGTTTCCTGCACGTCCTATAAGGTACGCCGATACAAGAGCCGTGAGCGGAATAGTAAAAACCAGGCCGAGACTGCCGCTTAGTGCTGAGGCAATTTCTGTTGCAAACAGATCAAGATTGATTAACTTGGTCGAGGGCATCTGCCTGGCCAAGAGCAACAATGGCAACGCGCCTCCGGCATAGGCAAGCACCAGGGTATTGGTCATCGTACCCATAATGTCGCGTCCGACGTTCATGCCTGCGTCATAGAGCAGCTTGAAAGTAGGGCTGGTGGCAGTGCGCGCTACTTCGTTGACAGTGGAAGAAATCGAAATTGCTACGTCCATAATGACGCCCAGGGCACCAATCAGCATTCCGGCTGCCAGGAGTCCGCTGTAGAAGACAGGCTTTTGGTTGAGGACAGAACCGCGCAATATCTGCGCTTCTTCGCTGGATAGACCGGTAAGTGGAGCCATGCTAATAACCAATTGCGCAGCGATGCCGGCGATTATCACACCACCGACGGTGCCGATCACGGCCGCGGCAGCCTTGCGAGACAAACCGGCGACGAAAAACATACTGCATGCAGCCGAGGCCAGGCAGATGAAGATTGCTACCAGAAGCGGGTTGAAGCCATTCAAGCTCATCGGCAAGAGAACAAAAGCAATCAAGGCGACAGTGGCTGCCAAACCTGCCAGAGATTTGAATCCTTGTTTCCCACCAAAAAATAGAAAGGCGGCCAGAAATACTGCCGCCAATCCCAAAATGACAGGAGCCCTGTAATAATCAGCGATATTGACTTCGCGCTCGCCGCCGCCTGTCACCACTGACAGTATTACTTCCTGGCCCGGTTGAACGGACACGTTATAGGAAGGATTGTCAGTTATCTCGTTCATCACTGTAAAAGACTGCCCGGCCAGCGGTCCTTCGGTTACGTCCACTTCCACGACCTGGCGATTGCTCACCATGCCGGTTTTGTCGAGAAGCAATTGATCGACTTTGGCGCTCGAAACCGTCTTTACTTTTCCAACCACAAACGATTCTTCAATCGGCCCGTTGCCGCGCTCGACAATGCGCGCCGTAGGCTTTTGCGTCGAGAGCGATGGTGCTGCGTCTGCCGCAGCGATTGAAAAGCTGAGAAAAACAGAAAGGAGAGCACAACAGAGGACAAGCAGTGCTCTTGCAGATAAGCGCACGACTACCTGTTACTCCTTGTTAAATTCGATGCCGAGCTGCCCGGCACCAAGATGATTGTTTAGCGGCTGACGACCTAAATGAATATAAGCTTGCGGGGTAGCGCACCGCCCCCGAGGCGTTCTTTGAATGAATCCGGCTTGAATGAGAAACGGCTCGTAGACATCTTCAAGCGTATCCGAGTCTTCGCCCAATGTGGCTGCGATTGTTTCGATGCCGACCGGACCACCCTGATAATGGTCGATGAGAATTTCCAGCATGCGCCTGTCCGTTGCATCAAGCCCAAATGCGTCGACCTGATACGAATCCAGCGCGGCAATGGCAGTATCTTCAGAAATAGTCTGGGCGCCCTGGAAATGACCATAGTCTCTGACCAATCGCACCAGTCGATTGGCAATTCTAGGCGTGCCTCTGGCCCGTCCCGCAATTGCCACCACGGCATCATCAGTGATCGGAACATTAAGCAGTTTGGAAGTTCTGGCAACGATCTTGGCCAGTTCTTCCTTCGAATAAAATTCAAGCCTGAGGACAAAACCAAAACGATCGCGCAGTGCATTCGAGATCATTCCTGCTTTTGTTGTCGCACCGATCAATGTAAATCTCGGCAGAGGCAGCCGCATTGTTCTGGTTGCATGCCCTTTACCGGAAGTCAGATCAATGACGAAATCTTCGATGGCAGGATAAAGAAGTTCTTCGGCCACTCGGCTGAGCCGGTGAATTTCGTCAATGAAAAGAACATCGCCGGCTTCCAGTTGGTGCACCAGACCAATGATGTCGCGCGGGCGCTCCAGGCTGGGGCCGGACGTCATATGAATGCGCGCCCCCATTTCGTTGGCAATCACTCGGGCGAGCGTCGTTTTGCCCAGTCCGGGCGGTCCGTAGAAAAGGACGTGATCGAGTGCTTCCTCTCTCGATTTAGCAGCACCAATCGACATCGTCAGCATGGTCTTCAACCGAGTCTGGCCAATATATTCATCGATGGTCTGCGGTCGCAAAGTCGCGTCTGACTTCAGATCGGCAGCCGTTTCCTTGGCGGAAAGAAGTTGGGTGCGGTTTGCTTTCGCTTTGGAAAGATCAGGCAACTCACCGGCCGATTGTTTCTCCAGCCTATCCTGACTGGATTTTACTCCGGCACTCTTCTTGTCTTTCTTCTCACCGTTGGTTGGAACAATTGTCATTCTTTGCCGTTTCCAAAACTGAATCTACATAAAAGAAATCTAGGCTTTACCGGAGCAATTTTACCCAACAGCAAAAATGAGTTTTTCTCAATGTGCCAAAAGCGCACTGGTCAGGGTCCTACTAATTATTGCAAAGCAAAGCTGGCTTTCCTGCTGTTACGGTCATGATGAAAAGATCTCAAGGTGACCGGACAGTCAAGCGAACTGCAAGATAATGTGGGTGTCTCGAGCAATAGGCATCAGAATAAATGACCACAGGCAGCAACGTAACCATCAACAGCCAAGCTCAAACGCTTACTTTTGCCCCGGAAGGCGAGCCCAAGTCTATCCTGGCACATCCGGAAAGGCCCGGCGTTTCGCTTGTTATTCCGGTCTATAACGAAGAAGAAAATGTTGAGCTTCTTTATCAAAAGATTGTTGCCGCTGCCGATTCTCTCAAGAGAACCTGGGAAGTCGTGCTGGTTGATGACGGCTCGAAAGACAAGAGCTTTGAAAAACTGGAAAAAATCGCGCTCAAAGATTCGCGGGTGAAATTGGTCAGATTTGTCCGTAACTTCGGGCAAACTGCCGCCCTGGCTGCCGGAATCGACCATGCCAAAGGCAGCATCATCATCCCCATGGACGCCGATTTGCAAAATGATCCCGCCGATATCGACAGGCTCATTGAAAAACTCGAGGAAGGATACGATTGCGTCAGCGGCTGGCGCAAGAATCGAAAAGACGGGCTGGTGCTGCGTTTGATCCCTTCCTGGACAGCCAATAAAATTATCTCTGTGATTAGCGGCGTACCGCTGCATGACTATGGTTGCTCCTTGAAAGCGTACCGCCGAGAAGTCCTGGAAGGCGTGCGCCTGTATGGTGAAATGCACCGCTTCGTTCCCATTTACGCCCACTGGATGGGTGCAAAAGTCACTGAAATTCCAGTCAATCATTACGCCAGACAATTCGGACAGTCCAAATACGGCATCAATCGAACCTTCAAGGTCGTCCTGGACCTGATTACGATTAAATTCATGTCGTCTTATCTGACCAAGCCGATTTATATCTTCGGAGCAGCTGGACTCTGGTCGCTCTTAGCCTGCGCCGCCTCCTTCACCTGGATGGTGGTTTTGAAGTACGGCTACGGCACTTCCTTCATCGAAACACCGCTGCCTGTTTTGGTTTCGATGTTCTTCATGGTGGGAATTCAGCTGATCTTGATGGGTCTTCTGGCTGAAATACTGGTGCGCACCTATCACGAATCACAAGGTAAGCGAGTCTACACGGTCAAAAAGACCGTAAATGTAGACTAACAGCCGCTTTTCATTATCCAGCCGCCGTTTTGCACGCAGCACTTGTAAATAGACTGCGGCGATTCGATCACAAAACACATAAATAGATCGCCAGTTTGGGGCATAATTCAGATGGTTCAACTCACTGATTGCTGAAGCCAGCCAGGACTATGGCGTCTTATAATGCAAAACCGGCACCAAGCACGACAGTAACTTTACCGGTCTACCATCCAGAAATACACCACGATATATTTCCCACCGGCCGCTCCTTTTTCAACTGGCTGGCGATGGGCAGTGCCGGCTTTATACTGCTTTTTGTGGCCCTGGTCGCCACCTATTTCGTCCGCCCCGAACTGCGCGCCGGTGACTTTGTCGCCAGCCCAATCAAAGCCAAAGTAGATGCGCGCGTCATCGATGTGGACGCCACCAATTTGGCCAAAGAGCGAGCGGAAAAGGAAGTAGTACCGGTTTTTTCCCTGGATCGCAGCGGCGATAAAGTGTGCCGCCACCGGCTGGAGGAAAGCTTCTTCAACATTAAAGCCTACCAGGAAGAATCAGGCTGGAAAGGCATGGACCAGGCGACAAAGGATGCCGCGATTGCACACTTCAGCTCGCTTGTCGCTGCCGATGAGCAGTTTAACGCTGAAATTACCAAGCTCAGCGCACAGCCCTCCAATGCGCATCTGGTGGAGGCTCTCAAAGCTCAGCGCAAGGCTATTCAGAACATCAAAACGCAAAGACCGGAAATACTCGATGCGACCATTTACCTGGCCATGACAGTCCCTGCCGACGATTTGGCTGGGTTTAAAGCCAGCGTGGAAAAAAGTTTTGACAAATTGCTCGCCGTTCACAAGCGCTATCCACAAGACACAAAAGCTGAGTGGGAGCCGATTATTGCTGAATTCCTGCCCGAAATATGGCTGCCTCAGCGGAAAGCAAAAACAGCACAGGTGATTGCTACGGCGCTTACCACCAACGTACAAGTCAATGAAGCGGCAACGGCGACCAAGGCTAAACAGAGCGTGGCGCATGTAGAGCCGATCTACAAAGTGATCGCTAAAGGCACTTTGATCGTCGACCAAAAAAGACCGTTGACCGAGGCAGACGTAGAAACTCTAAGAGAGCTGGGCATGGCGCAGACCAATCGACTGCCCATGATCATTGGCCTGGGGATATCACTTTTAGCGGCGATCGCGCTGGCTGCTGGTGTCGTTTATACATTTGACGCTCGCCATCTTTTCCAGACCAACTCCATCGGTCTGATGTATGCTGTCGCCATCGCTGTGGCCATTGCAGCCAGCCTAATCGGCGACAATTACCCGCAGTTTGTGCCACTGCCGGCAGCGGCACTGGTATGGACAATCTTTTTCGGGCGGCGAGTGTCAAGCTCGCTCATCATTCCATTGGTAATCATTCTTGCCGTCGCTCAACTGATCGAAGGCCGGCATTTATTCGCCCTCAGTACAGCCGCAGTAGCCGCGGTTCTCTGCTATACAAAACACCGCAATTCCTTGATGCTTACCGGTCTGGTCGTCGGGATGACGCAAGCGGTGGCCTTCATAATCGCTTCCATCTTTTTGAACGGAATCGACTCGGTTCATCACTTCGGCCGGCCGACACTTTTTGAACTCTTTGCCGGTGTGGTCTCCTGCATGCTGGCAATCGGCAGCTTACCTTTTCTGGAAAGCATTTTTGGCCTGGTCACTCCATTTCGACTGGCTGAAATCACCGATGCCGAACAACCCTTGCTCAGGCAATTGGAAGAGAATGCACCCGGTACCTACCAGCACAGCCTGGCCGTAGCGAACCTGGCAGAAGGCGGTGCGCGCGCCATTGGCGGCGACGTCAATCTGGTCAGAGCGGGCGCGCTCTATCACGATATCGGCAAGATGGCGCGCCCCAAATACTTCATTGAAAACCAGCTGGGAGCAAAGAATCCGCACGACGAAATGTCGCCGGAGGAAAGCCGAGAAAGGGTGCTGGCACACGTCACAGACGGCATCGAATTCGCCGAGAAGCACCGGCTGCCAAAGGCAGTGCAGGACTTCATCCCCATGCACCAGGGCACGTCGCTCATGGCCTACTTCTATCACAAGGCCTGCCTCAGAGACGGTGCCGATAAAGTTGATGCGAAATTCTATCGCTATCCCGGTCCCAAGCCGCAATCGAAAGAAACAGCCATCGTCATGCTTGCCGATGTTTCCGAAGCAGTCACTCACAGCATGCACGATCCCACCCAGGAAGAAGTGGAATTAGCGATCGACAGAGTCTTTCAAAACCGCTGGGAAGACGGGCAATTTAACGAGTCTTCACTGACGTACCAGGAATTGATCAAGGTTCGGCAAGCCTTCGTAAGAGTGTGGCGAACCCTGCACCACGAACGTTTGAAATATCCTTCGACGACCACCGGACGCATGGCGATCGCACCTGAGATGAATGGACAAAGCGGAGTCACATCAGACAAGAGCGAACCTGATTCGGACAAGCAAAACGCAGACAGCAAGACTGAAAGCAAGTCCGAAATCAAACCCGAAACCAAACCCGAAACCAACGGCGGCGGCGACATTTCTGAGCCTCCCCGGGATTGCTGTTCTTAAAAACTTCGTAGCTGGCGCGTTGCACGCGCCTGAAAAAAAATGAAAATTGCGCGTGCAACGCGCAGGCTCTACGCTTCTTTTGGTTCTCTCAACCTGGTTCTGGCGGTCCAGCCGAGATTGTGCAAAACGGCATCAACGCTCTCGCGCGTTTTGGTTGTAATTTCCAAAATGATGATCGCCTGTTCCATATTGATGAATTTCACATCAATAAGATAAACGCAGCGCATGCCGGAATATAAAATCCAGGGATCGACAAGCTCGTGTTCGAGAAGCTGCTTGCTGACGTCGTTTATCTGGTTGTAGTTAACTTCCAGCCGCTCTTGAATATCTTTGGTCAGCTTGGTTAGAGTTACTGCTTGAGCCTGCGAAAGCAGCTCGACCAGAATCTTGGCCATATTATTTCTGTGTCGGAATGTGCATGCCTGACCGAGCGCCTTTTCAAAGGGCACGTCGCTGGCTCGCATGTTGAGCAAAACCTCGCAAGCGCTTGCCTGGGGAAGACAGCCGTTGTCGATCATTTCTTGCATCTCAACTGCCGCATCGATCAATTCCTGAGTGGCAAAACGAGACTGAATCAAAATTTCGCCCAGCGGCTTTTGAAATTGCAACGAACGCACAAGCGCATCCGGCAATAGTTTGTCGACAAAAACCCGAGCTTCGATAAGCATCTCGCCGAGCCGGAGAGCTTGCTTCATCGGCAATTTTTGATAGCCCTTATTGATTTCCAATCGCTCCAGCATGCGCTCGCGCTTGGCCGCCGTGTTGAGTGCAGCGACCGCGTCCGGGCGGGCGATAGCGTTTCGGCGAATCGATTCCTGAACTTGCAGAGCCGTATAAAGGAGAGCTTGAGAAACATAACCGTGGAAGCAAAAGACGTGCCCCAGAGGCAATCCGGTGCGAATATTGATCTGAAGAGCTTCCTCGAGATCTTTGTCGGTGACGATGCCGGAAGCGACCAGCAACTGGCCCAGCCTGTTGGTCTCTTGATCCTCGGGCTGGACAAGACCGGAGCGCTGGAAGGCATCACTAAGAGAAATATGGTCTTTGTGCGCAACACGCAAAACCGTAACGCCCAGTTCCAGAGGCAAATGGCCATCGTTGATCAAGCTTTGCACTTCCAGAGCCTGGCGCAACTCAACTTCAGTCAGATAGCCCGACATGACAAGCACTTTGCCAATCGGTAAGCCACGCTGCTCGAATCTTTCCAAAGCATCTTTTATGAAGTCGGAAGACAGAATCTCCGACTGCATCAAAAGCTCGCCTATGCGAATGTGAGAGGTGCCTTGTGCTTGTTGTGTCGTATCAGTCATATTTCTTATGGCAGATCCTGGCTAAATAGCTTACCAGTTTGCCTGTCCTCAGTTATAAAGCGTCTGACAAACATCTGCACAATTATCATCAATCCGGCTGGTCTTTGGAGAAGAATGACAGGCAGGTCTGCCCGTAATGGCGCGTGGACTGAAGAGTCAGTATTGTGCACTCTTCAGAGAATTTGTAGCCTTTCAGGTGTTCAATTACCAAGAGACCGCCATCGGCAAGCAGGTCAAATCTTTCCACTGACAACGGAATGTCTTTGATATGTGGAGATTTGTACGGAGGGTCGGCAAAAATTATGTCGAATGATTTTGGCTCAAGAATCGGCAGGACTCGGCGGAAATCGCCGCAAATCACTTCCCCGTCCAGTTTTAGCTTCTTGAAGCTGGCTTCCACAGCCTTGGCCAGCGCCCGGTTTTCCTCGATCGAAATCAGGGAAGCCGCCCCTCGGCTTAAGGCTTCGATACCGACAAGCCCGGTCCCAGCACAGATATCGAGGAATCGTGCTCCATTGACGCGGAAAGCAAGAATATTGAAAAGTGCCTGCCGCACTTTGGCACCCGTCGGGCGAACCTCGCCGCCTACCGGGCTTTCGACGCTTCTGCCTCTTGCTGTTCCACCAGTTATGCGCAAATTTCGCTCACCTGACGCCGACTTATAAATTGAACTAAGGCATGAAGAGCCGGTCCAAGCCATAATCAGCAGAATCCCGGACCATGGTAACATGGCAACTTGCTTCTACTGGCATCCCCGCATAAGAGTGACCAATCATGACCGCCCGGCGCATTGCCCGCGAAATCGCAGTAATCCTAATGCCGCAGCTTCCCAAAACAAGAGGCGGCATTGAAGCGCTCGAAATGAGCTCGCTGATTGAGAAAACAGTAAGGATGCTGGCCGACTATGCCAAGCAAAACCTTCTTGATGCCGGTGGCTTGCTCGAGAAAACCAGCTTCGAATTGCACAATATCGAAGCTGAACACGAGGATAATTCCCGCTCCACGCAAAGCCTTCATCCCGTCACTCTGACGACCGCTCAACTGAGAGAACAAATCACCCAACTGGAGCGTGCTCTCAATCTCGTTGCCGAAGCGCTCGATGTCCCGGAAATGACTCTAGCCAGCGGCACTTCCTCGGTCAATATTCCTTGCAAGCAATGCGGCCACACAAACAGGGCAACATTCGAAAAGTATTCCCATGCGGAAATTCACGATTTTCTTATCAGGCTGCTTAACGCATACAGCGACAATAAAGAGGAAATCGACCAGTACATCAAATCGACGCGTTCAAAATGGAATGTCGATAGAATGGTCTCGATCGATCGCGACATTTTGCGCCTGGCTTGCGCAGAAGCTTTCTTCGTCAAAGAAGTACCAATCAACGTAGCGATCAGCGAAGCTGTCGAACTCTGTCACCGCTTCGCCGACGAAAAGGCCGCTAAATTCGTCAACGGCGTGCTTTCCGATATGGTCGAGCAAGCAAAAGAATTCAGACGCTCCGGAAAGTTTCCCGAATATATTCGATCAGCTTCCCAACCGGATTCGCCCGATGAGCTTCCAGAAAATTCGAATGAATCTCTGGAAGAGACGAAACTCTAGAATTGGTATCGTCCATGGAAAAAGAAGAACAAGAAGATAAACAAGAGAAATCCGGTTTTTGGGGCTCCACCCTCTCAAAATTGAAATCGGCTCTCAAACGCACTCGACATGAAGTTGTCGACGAAGTTTTGGAACGTGAATCGGCTGACGAAAATGAATTATTGGAAGCAGAGCAAAGTGCTGGTTCTGAATCGAACATATCATCATCTATTGCTGAAGTCTCACAAAACGCCTCGGGGTCCAAAGAAAGCGTAAGCACGCTGAGCCCACCTCAGTCGCAGAGTCATCATTCAACAGCGCCCAGCAGCCGCGCCAAATCACCACCTCGCCCGATCGACAACGACTATCTGGAAGAGCTGGAAGAAAAATTGATCAAAGCCGACATCGGCGTAAAAACAGCCGAAATGATGGTCGAACATTTGCGTAAAGAAGCAAAAAGCAAGAACTGGCAATCAAACGACGTCGAGAATTTCCTCAAGTCCGAGTTTGCAAAAACCTTAAGGCAAGCGCCGCAGCACAAGCTTCAATATAAAGAAGGCAAGCTCAATCTCTACTTGATTGTCGGCGTCAATGGCACCGGCAAAACAACGAGCATCGGCAAACTCTGCTATCGATTCAAATCCGAAGGGAAGAAAGTACTGGTGGCAGCCGCCGACACCTTCAGAGCCGCGGCAGAATCTCAATTGGAAATTTGGGCAGAACGCGCAGAAGTAGATATCTGCCGCCTCCCCGACGGATCCGACCCGGGCGCTGTCGTCTTTCAAGCTCTGAATAAGGCCAAAGAAGAAGGCTACGACGTAATCATTATTGATACGGCAGGCCGGCTCCACAATAAGACAAATCTCATGGCCGAGCTGAAGAAAATTCGCGGCGTCATCGAAAAACACGGACACGGACTGCCTCTTGAGGCCCTCCTCGTGCTCGATGCTTCAACGGGGCAGAACGGCATGAAGCAGGCGGAAGTATTTACAGAAGTCTGCCCGCTCACAGGAGTGATCCTGACCAAGTTGGATGGCACCGCCAAAGGTGGCATCGTTTTCGGAATCTCATCAGAGCTGCAGATACCGGTAA
>CAZHEZ010000098.1:0-27987 GCA_964531315.1 uncultured Candidatus Obscuribacterales bacterium
GCCGATAGAAAAGCAGCCCAGGATCCAGCCCACCAGGTAGCAAAAGAACCAGCCGGTGCAGCTAAAGATCCTGAATGGAACGATGAAACAGCCAATGCCGGCACCAATGAAGTGAAGTCGGCCTCTCAAATTGCTGCTCCAGTCAGCGTTCCAGCTGCCAAGCCATTACAATCAATCAAAACAGCCAAAGCGCCCAACAGCGCTAAGGGACAGAGCAAGCTGGCTGGTATCACCGGTGGATTCTCCAAAGCATTCAGCAAGTTGAATCCATTTGGTGGCAAGTCCACCACAGCCAATGCTCCCAACCTCCAGCATGCTGTAGTGCGCCCGCAATCGGAAATTCAATCGACAGCTGCTACGTCCGACGCTATCCCGCAATAGCGATTGATGTTTCGTTGAGTAGCTCCGGCGATGAAGTCACTGAACCAATCAGTTGACCATCTGGCTGAGGTCAGAAGGGCAATTCGTCCTACAACATTGATTCGCAGCCCGCGACTCGATCAGTTGGTCGGCGCTGAAGTGCTCATTGCCAGTGAGACTTTTCAATTTACCGGCAGTTTCAAGTTTCGCGCAGCCTATTCGGCTGCCTTGCGCTCACCGGCGTCGCGTTTGATTGCCGCATCATCCGGTAATTTCGGACAGGCTCTGGCGCATGCTGCAGCGCTGTTGGGCAAAGAAGCGATTATCGTGATGCCGCACAATTCGGCAGCCGTTAAGATTGACTCAGTCAAGCGTTTTGGCGGTCGGGTAGAACTGGTGGAAACCCAGAAAGTAAGCCGGGCTCAACGTGTCGCCGAGCTGGCTCACGAGTTTCCAGATGCGCAAGTGCTGAGCGCTTACGACCATGATGATGTGATTGCTGGAAATTCCACTCTGGGGGCAGAACTGGCAGAACGTGCCGGCGAGTATGACGCCGTGCTTGTCCCCGTAGGTGGTGGCGGATTAAGCGCCGGCCTGATTTGTGGACTTATGCAAGCCGGCTCTCCAATGGAAGTTTATGGTGCCGAGCCGCTCTTAGCAAATGATGGAAAGCGCTCACTGGATGCAGGAAAGATCATAGTCAACGAAGGCGAGCCGCAAACCATTGCCGATGGTGCACGCACAATCAGCCTTGGGCAGCGCAATTGGGCAATTCTGCAAAACGGTATAAAAGAAATCCTCGAAGTCAGTGAAGAGGCAATTGAAGACGCGGTTTACTCACTATTCCAGTTGGCCAATTTGAAGTCTGAGCCAACCGGCGGATTGGCGTTGGGTGCGGCAATTGCGCACAAAGAGAAGTTCAAAAACAAACGCATTATTTGCATCGTCAGTGGCGGCAATGTCGACACAGAGCTATTCTGCCGGCTTGTCGGCAGGCACTAGGTGGCACTGTTAGCTGTGGAAATTTAGCGAATAATCTCGCATTCGGGCAGCCACTTGGTCAATTCGATCATGCCGGGATAAGTGACAAGCGTGCTGCGCAGCCAGAGTTCTTTCAAGTTGGACATGCGGCAGAGCTGTGTGACTCCTTGATCGGTGACCTTGGTGCAATTGAGCCTGAGGACGCGCAGGTTTTTGAGAGACTTGAGTGCGGTCAACCCTTTGTCGGTTATGCGCGTGAAAGACAGAGACAGTGTCTCCAGAGCATGCAGTCGTCCTAGATATTCAAGGGCGCCGTCTGAGATTTCGGTGTCGTCCAGCTGCAGTTCTTGCAAGTCTTTGTACCAGCAAAAAAGCGGTGCCGAGATGTTGGTGATTTTGGTGGAGGAAAGATTGAGGCGCTTCAGCTTGGTCAGACCTTCCAGAAAGTGCAGCCCCATGTCGCCTATATCGGTGCAGCTGATGTCCAATTGCTTAAGGCTGGTCAACCGGCCTACATGCTCCAGATCATCGTCTGTAATCTCGGCGCCCAGAAAAGATACGGAATGGAGGGCGTCGCCCTGGACTCGAGTAAGCGGCTGGCAGCCGAGCAACTCGTCAAAATTAAAATAGAGAGCCAACTTGGCTCCCGCCGGGACTTTTACAGCCCCGATTGCTTCGCCTATAAGGCTTGTGCTTCCATTATCGGCAACGCTGTAGAGTTCACCCAGCGAACGGTCGTGGGGGAATTGGATGGTTTTGTGGTCGGGTAGAGCGGATACCATGCAAGAGATTTCCAGGGGTTCTTGAGTCGAGCAGCCGGGCACGTCAATGAAAGCCTAAATCGCTAAGTTCGTGCCCCTTTCTTATTATTACTTACCCGTGAGAATTTGCATAGGAACGCATTTTAGAGTGAATATTGGATCACTCTATCGAGGGATTTTTTGAAGTAAAATCCGGGAAAGCCAGCTGATTGGGCGCAAGGCGCTACGGTTTGTCTGTTTGCGTACCTCTGTATGGCCAGACCGGGGGTTCCAAAAGCAAACACCACAGGTGGTGCCTGTGGTGCTTGTAATTTTCCGTGATGACGGAGTTTGAGAATGGACGGTAGCAATGCTACTCGGTTTTCTTAAACGGTTGCCGCCATTCTTTCGCGTTCGCTTTCCACGATGCTGCCGGCTCGTGCCAGGCTGCGCGGGAATTCCCGTCCGCGTTGAAGCACTTGCTTCTCGACTGATTCGGGTTTGAAAACGCTCTGGAAGTATTCGATGGCTTGATCTACATCGAATTCCCGGCAGGAGAAGATGTCGAGCGTGACAAATCCTTTGTCCGGGAAAGTATGAATGGATATGTGCGACTCAGCGATCAAAACTACGCCGCTTACTCCCCAATCATCCGGTACTGTACCGGTGTATCTGAACACATATGGCGGCATTATCTTAGTCATGTCTAGCTTTGCCGGGTATGCGTCCAGCGCTTCGCTTACCAAACCAAGATCTCCGAGGAGTTCTTTAGGGCAACCGTACGCTTCGAGAATGAGATGTGGTCCGAACATGTTTCTTACCCCCTTGTGTGCTCGTTGGTGTCTCGAGCAACCGTAGTGGAATCCGTTGTGTCCAGAGCGAAAGCTCTGTGGGGTACACGAAACGCTTACTTAACACCAGTGTTGGACTACTTCCTATCTGGGAGTTGGGCGTTGTTGTGTGGTGCGAGTCGTCCTCCGTTGGGATTTATGACAAATGCGATTTCGCATTCTACAGTAAAAAGTCTGTTTTTCACGGAATTTGTTCCCGTCGAAACATTTTGCCTCTTGGACCCGACAGGCACCAAATAAGCGCTCCTTGATAAGTGGATTTTTTGACCGCCTAAATTTGGATTTGGAGATGTGCTTTACATGCCGCTTTCGGATGATTATTAGTTTTTGTTAATATACGTGTTTCTCAGTCCTCTGAGAGCTTTCTGGACGAAGTCAAAAGCTTTCAAAGCGTCATTAGACTTCACGAAAACGGGCTTGTGATGCGGTTTTTCGTGAGACAGTCCAAAGCGGCCCAGCAAATTTCTGGTCAAGTGGTTCAACTTTACCGGCGGCGCGAATTAGCAACATGCTCCGTGCTGTCGCTGAAGAATGGCTTGTGATACGAATCTTCGAAGATGGTCTTAAGCTTTTGTTTACAACTATACGCGCACTCGGGCAATTCTTACCTGGACAAGGTCGCGGAAATTGTTGGAGATAGCGTCTGCCAATTTGTCACTCGCATTCACCCAAAACTGGCTTCCCACGAGGATCGAGTGGTTCTTCTTTCCTTTCGGAAAATTGAGGATTACCGGATCTTCGCCCTTGTGAACGTTGAGGATGTCTTTGAGCCGGTGTAAGTCGGCGAAGGTCTGCTCTGTGGAAAACGAGATGCTGACCAGCGAGGCATCAGCAATCAGCCTGACTGAGTTGCACATCAGCGACAGGCCTTCGTCATTTTTCTTAGTCTTTGCTTTAACCAGAAGAAGATTTTGCGGCAGAAGAACATCAACCGGTATTTTCTCCAGCTGCTCGCCGTAGATGACGACTTCCCTTGTGCCAAGCAAATCTTCGAGCTTGACGATGCAGAGCAGCTTGTTCATCTTGGTGAGCTTCTTCTCGATGCCCGCTGCCAATCCGCCGACAATTACATTGCTGCCGTCGGGGATATCGTTAAGTTCTAAAAGCGTGTGAGTGGTCAGTAGTTTGAGGCGGTTGAAAACGCGTTTGAGCGGATGGCTGGTGATGTAGAAGCCGAGAAGCTCGTGCTCGAAGCGTTGCAGTTCGTGTTCTTGAAACTCGCCAGGGTCTCCTTGCAGAGTTTCATCAACCTTCTGTCCGCCGGTTTCAGCCGCAAAGTTGAACAGATTCATCTGCCCTGTTTCCAATTCCATCTGCCTGCGCTGTCCGGATTCTACGAGACTGTCCAGATTTTCCAGGGCTTGCTTGCGCGACACATTCAGGCTCTGGCAGGCGCCGCACTTGATCAAAGCTTCAAGGGTGCGCTTGTTGACCACTCTAAGATCGATCGTCTCCAGGAATTCCTTTATGGTTTTGAACGGACCTTTTTCCTTTCTTTTCGAGACGATTTCTTCTACGGCTGCTTCGCCGACGTTCTTGATGGCAGAAAGCCCGAAGCGAATTGACTGGCCGTCGGCGGTGAAGTCAGCGCCGGATACGCTTATGTCGGGAGCAAGGATGTCGATGCCGATGGTCTGGCATTCTGCGATGTATCCTCTCACCTTTTCCTGATCGTCGGCGACGCTGGACAAGAGTGCCGTCATGTATTCGACAGGGAAGTGAGTTTTGAGCCATGCCGTCTGATAAGTGAGCAGCGAGTATGCCTGACTGTGCGACTTGTTGAAGCAGTATTCGGCGAATTGAACCATCGTGTCGAACAGTTCGTTCGAAAGCTCGGATGAGACTGCATTCTTTGCGCAGCCGCTGACGAAAATCTCGCGCTGCTTTTCCATCTCTTCGGGCTTTTTCTTGCCCATGGCGCGGCGCAGCAAGTCGGCTTGGCCGAGGCTGTATCCGCCGAGCTTCTGGGCGATCATCATGATCTGTTCTTGATAGACGATTTGCCCATATGTATCCTTCAAGATTGGCTCAAGAAGCGGCGTCTTGTAGGTAATCTTCATCTTGCCATGTTTGCAATCGATGAATTTGTCGATCATCCCGGAGTCGAGCGGACCTGGACGATAGAGAGCGATGAGAGCCGACAAGTCTTCCAGGTTGGAAGGCTTCATGTCGCGCGCTACCTGGCGCATGCCTGTGGATGTTTCTAACTGAAATATCCCGGTCAGGTCGCCATTGCTTATAGTCGTATAGACTTTCTCGTCGTCGAGCGGAATCTCGTCTGGAATAATGTTGACGTTTTTCACTTCTTTGATGATCTTGACTGCTTTGTCGATCATCGTCAGGTTGCGCAGACCGAGAAAGTCCATTTTGACCAGCCCGACATGGGCTACGTCTTCCATGTAGAACTGAGCGATTACTGTGCCGTCATTGTTGCGCTGCAATGGACAGATTTCTTCCAGGGGGACGTCGCCGATGACGACTCCGGCGGCGTGCATGCCGAAGGTTTTGTTGCAGCCTTCCAGTTTTGTGGCAACATCGATGACCTGGCGCGCTTCTTCGTTGGTGGCATAGACCTTTTTGAAGTCCGGATGCTCTGCGATCATTTCCTTCAGTGGAGTTGGCTTGCCACGAACAACCGGAATCATTTTTGCCAGCTTGTTGGACTCGGCAAACGGGAAATCGAGTACACGGGCAACGTCTTTGATAACCGCTTTTGAGGTCATGCGGTTGAAGGTAATGATCTGGGCTACATGATCCTGTCCGTATTTCTCTGATACGTATTTGATAACTTCTTCGCGACGTTCGATACAGAAGTCGGTATCGATATCGGGCATGCTCTTTCTTTCCGGGTTTAAAAAACGTTCGAAGAGCAAGTTGTACCGAATCGGGTCGATATTGGTAATGCCCAGACAATAGGCAACCAAGGAGCCTGCGGCGGAACCTCGTCCCGGACCGACCGGAATGCCTTTGTCTCGGGCGTACTGAATGAAGTCACCAACGATGAGGAAGTACGAGGCGAAATTCATGTCCTCGATCACTTTCAATTCAGTACGTGCCCGCTGTGTGACTTCGTCCGGGAGCTCCTGACCGTAGCGAGCCTTGGCTCCTTCGATAACCAGATGATTGAGAAAACTCTCGGCTGTGTGTCCAGGAGGCATTGGAAATACAGGCAGGCGCGGATCTGCTGCCAGTTTTACCGTCTCTATCTTGTCGGCAATTTCGAGCGTAGTTTTGAGCGACTCTTCGATGTATTCCGTGTCCAGGTGATCGCGGAAGAGATAAGCCATCTCGTCGCCGTTTTTCAAATATTCCCAACCAGTAAATTTCATCCGATTGGATTCGGTGACTGATTTACCCATTTGAATGCAGAGCAAGCAGTCATGAGCCTGGGCATCATGCTTGTTGGTGAAGTGGCTGTCATTGGTGGCCACCAGTTTGATGCCCAGCTCTTTTGAGAGTTGAATCAAATGGCGATTGGCTTTTCTGTCTTCCACCTGCCCGTGGTCTTGAATTTCAAGATAGTAGTCGTCGCCTAAGACCTCCTTGTACCAGGAGGCAACGCGCCTTGCTTCATCGAATTCGTCTTTAAGAATGTGCTGGCAGATTTCGGAGCCCAGGCAACCGGAAAGCACGATCAGACCTTCCCGATTTTCTTCCAGCATCTCTTTATTGATGCGCGGTTTGTAGTAATAGCCTTCTAAGTGCGCTCTTGTATTCAGCCTGACCAGATTTTTGTAGCCCTGTTTGTTTTTGGCGATCATAGTCAGGTGATAAAGCGCAGTGCGCTTCGTCTTGTCCTTGATATTGCCGTCGATGATGTAGCCTTCGCAGCCGATAATCGGCTTTACACCACCCATTTCTTTGCAGGTCTTAGTCAGTTCGACCGCACCATACATGACACCATGGTCTGTAATGGCGACCGCAGGCATATTCTCAGCCTTGGCCTTTTTGACGAGATCTTTGATCATCGTCGCGCCATCGAGAAGGCTGTATTCAGTATGAAGATGAAGAGGTACGTATGGACGCGGACTCATCTTCCTTTTGTCTCCTTGCCTTTGTTTCTAATGCTGACCAAAACCCACTGCCGCTGGTTGCCCGAGCAGGTGCGCAAAACCCAGTCCGTTTCCGACCGGATTCTATGTATTCTACTTTTATTGATGCCGAGTCGCCTATATATCGCCTTTTATTTGTTCTGCATATATGGACGTCACGGACAGGAAAAAAGTTCAATCGCGCATATCTTTTGTATATGCAATTTGCCGCCTGCCGGCAAAACTCCTCACGGGTTCCCGGTTTTAGCCGCCGGCGCTATTCAATGAAAAGGGAGCGTTGCCGCTCCCTTTTAACTTTCTCTCTTGGTTGGGGGTGAAATGCTTAAACCAAAACACCTTTTCCATGTGTGCCTGTGCGACTGCGTGAAGCGCGTCGTCGCGTAACGGCAGCAGTTCTGTGACTTTCAGTACCTTCGAAGAAGGCTCGGTCGCGAATTATGGCAGCAGTGGCTTCTTCGATCTCTACTTGAGCTATCGCTTGCCGAAACCACATGCGGAGACATTCTTGATCCTCTTTTGACAGAACTATGTCGTTTTCGAACATATAGCAATCTCCTTATTCGGCCTCACATCAATAGGAATCTTCTTCCAATTGTGGGAAGTGATTCTCTTGGCAACCGTGCGGGTTCTTTAGATTTCCGCTGGCGATAAGACTATGCCTGACTAAGTTGGCAAGTCCCTCGAATCCAAGTTCTCTAGCGGCTAACGGCGTCCGGCCAAAATGGATCACGAAGCCACCAGATGTCCATACCTGCATTATGAGGGCTTCCAAGGGGTTAGCAATACTTGACATTTTGTGATTCGGCTTATAATCAGCTCATCCGTAAAGTGGATATGCGAAGACTCACTATTCATACGCTTCTTCGAGCGCGTGATTTTTGCCGTTTGCGCGCATTTTGCCGGAATTTCTTTAGCAGTCTCTCAGAAAACAACTGCGAAACCGGGACTGCGTTAATGTTTCTGGCTATACCATTCATTGCTAATGCCGCTTCAAGGAATTGAACCAAAATGCAAATTGACGAAAGTACTTTTTGGAAACTAATAGAATCGCTGGAATTAGTTGTCTACGAAGACATTACTGAAGCTGATCTCGAACCGATCTGTAATGCATTGGCTGAAATGAGCGTGGAAGACATAGGGAAGTTTGAGGAAATACTGACTGAGAAGCTTTAT
Source organism: uncultured Candidatus Obscuribacterales bacterium (assembly GCA_964531315.1). GTDB lineage: Bacteria > Cyanobacteriota > Vampirovibrionia > Obscuribacterales > Obscuribacteraceae > QKMZ01. The sequence continues at coordinate 8,158 of CAZHEZ010000098.1, forward strand.
GCATTAGACAGCAGAGCTCACGCGATTGCTGGAATTGACCCACGCCTGCCAAGCCTTCCCGACGGCTCCGAGTTCATTTCTTCTGACGGTTTCCTCTATCAACGCTGCTATGTTGTAGCCAACGGAAAGCAATTTTACGAGGAAGTTTTGGCGAATCCATCGAAAATGCCAAAAGGCATACAGTATGAATTTGAGTCATTGCTTTACGTAGCCAATGGCGCCTATCAGCAGAAGACTGGAGAGGAAGATATGCCGCAAACCAGCGAACTCAGTTATGAAACCGGCAGCAATAAAAAGGGATGGGAGGAAAGTCTGGTTTAAGCTCAGATCAATAGATATAAGGAACGATCTTCCACCGGGCTTTTGACACATCTAGCTGCTCGCCGTCGCCTGCAAACTGCAGGTTGGCAGCCTTTCCCGCCAGGTACCACTTCATGGCCACGAGCACTCCCGGCAAACTCAAAAGCGGCATCCAGGCATTTTCGATAAGCGAGATACCGGCAATTATGACCAGCCATGCGGAAAGCTCAGGATATTGCACCAGAGGTAGTGCCTTGGCCTCGGTCTTCTTGTCCCCTTTTTCTGACGGCTCCTGGTCGGCACCCTTGCCGTTGCCTGCCAGGCTGCCCTTGCCATTGCCGGAACCATTGCCTGCACCGTTTCCTCCGGCCGAGTGAGAGTGAGTGGCTTCTACGACCTTCTCAGTTGCCTTGAGGGGTCTGTAGATAATGCTCAGCCCCAGAAGCAATCCGCCGCCGGCAAAGATGACCAGACCGGCTGTGGAGATGAGCAGCACTTCCTGATTGGTTTGCCCCAGCTCGGCTATGGACATCCGTTTGCAGAGCACTGCGGCGGCTGTATTGAGCAGCACCGTCGATTGCAGCAAAAGAAATGCTCCGTGGCCGCCGATAGTCGATTTCAGCCAGACCAGAGCTTCTTTCAAATTGGTCGGCTTTTTCTTCTTTTCTTTTATGCCGGATGGAAAATGAGAGACAGTTTTGTATGCCGCCCCGGCAATGATGGCGCCGAAGACAATGGCCAGATTGATGAGAATGCGTTCGTTCCAGGCCAGGATGTTGATATTGTGCAGGGCACCTCTGGTCATGAAAATGATCGGAAAAGCGACAGTCAATGTGGCGCAGACAAGCCCGCCCAGAATGCTTCGCCAGTATTTGGCGTCGGAGAATGCATCGATAGATCCGAATTTCAAGCGTTTTTTCCGGCCACGGTAAATCAAATCAGACTGGAATCGGTTGGACTATATAAGTCTTACCAGCTCAAGTCAGTTGATGCGAACCCAATACCTTGAGGCTGAAACGAACCAGCTCTTCGACATCATCAATTGCCGTTTCTTCTCTGGCTTTCTTCAAGGTCATATTGATTTCAGTTGGCGTATAACCGAGCCCTTCCAAAATGACCTCCACCTCTTGCTCGACCCGCGATGATGCTTTGTCGTCATTGCTGGCGCCGATTCCTTTGCGTTGCACCCATTCTTCTACTTTGCTCTTTAATTCCAATATAATCCGCTGCGCCACTTTTGCGCCCACACCGGGCGCCTGGCTGATCAGCTTCTGGTTTTCAGAAAGGATCGCATCGACAATCTGCTGAACGCCCAGGGTGCCCACTACTGCCAGCGCCAGCTTAGGACCGATGCCGGTCACTGTCTGCAAAATGGCGAACAATTCGCGCTCATCCTGGCTGCCGAAGCCGAAAAGCGTCCACTCAGTCTCCCTTATGATCAAGGAAACCGGCACTATGGTTTTCTCTCCGACCGCTCCCTGTGTCAATAGCGTCCGTTTGGAAACGATTATTTCAAAGCCGATGCCGCCGACGTCGATGACCATCCGGTCGGCCTGTCCGCCCGTCAGCTCTTTCTCTCGGATTTCGCCCTTAAGATAGGCAAGCATATGACTTGAATTGCCTTCGTAATACTCTTAAAGAGCGATTTGGGTAAGGATAAAATCGGGGCGAGAGGATTTGAACCTCCGGCCTTCCGCACCCGAAACGGACACGCTACCAAGCTGCGCTACGCCCCGATATGGGGTTGATTTTAGCACATCATAAATTGGACCCCCAGTGGCCGGGTGGGCATTTTAACGAGATTGTAAGAGCCCGTTTAATCTGCCCGAAAGCCCATGGGGACGGGCTTCAACCCAGAACTATTGAGCCATTAATGTTACGTTGCCGCCGCCGTTGTGCCCTTGCTGCAGCGCTGCCCGCGCGTGGGCCATAAGGACCTTGCCATCCTCGTCCATTTTGTCGCCCCACTGGCAGATGCCGACGCTGACGGTGATATTCAATTCCATGCTGTTGGCATCGAAAGGTGTGTCGGAGATCTTGGTGCGCAAACGCTCGGCAACCTCGATGGCGCCTGTAGCATTTGTGCAAGTCAGCACCACGGTAAACTCATATTCGGCAGTGCGCACCACAATGTCCGAATCGCGCATTTGCTGGTCGATCATCTTGGCCAGTTTGCCTATCACCGCATCGCATTCCTCTTTGCTTATGGCTCGGTTCAGTTCTTTGTACTGATCTACCTCGACCACGACGATGCTGAGCGGCACTTTATAGCGTTTTGCCTGGCGAATGCCTGTTTTGAGAAACTCATTGAGATAGCGTGCAGTCTTGAGTTCGGTGAGAGGATCGGTCAAAGACATTTCTCTCAACTGCTGTTCTTTGATGCGCAGCTCGTCGCGCAGCGCTTTCTCGCGCAAAACCGATTTGACGCGGCTCAAAAGCTCTTGCGGCTCGAACGGCTTGAAGAGAACGTCTTCCATATCGGTCGGCGTTTTCAAATCCTGCAGAGTCTGCTCTCTGGAGCCGAGAAAGATTATCGGAATATTGACGGTGCGATCGTCTGCCCGTAAACGATTGAAAACTTCTACACCGCCGATTAAGGGCATATGCAGGTCGAGAATGATGATATCCGGGACTTTGACCTTGCAGGCGGCAATCGCTTTGAAACCGTCGTTTGCTGAAGCTACCTGGTAGCCGGCTTTCTTCAGAAGGTCGCTGAGAGCAATGGTATGGGCTTGCTCGTCGTCCACCACCAGTATGTTTGGGCTTTCCTTCACGGTTTCTCTTTTCGTTTAAATAACACCTAAACCTGATGATACCCGCTTACAAGCATTTTCCCACAGCCTTTGACTTCTTCCTTTTGCTGTCACTTGATTATCTGCCGTTTCTTTGCGATTACATCTGCCGTGTTGCAGTCGGGTATTTCTTGGAACGTTCAATCTGCTATTGCACTTCGCGTTCAATTTTGTGAATGCAAAAACTGAATTTCCGGTATTTGCATACTTGCATTCGCATCTTCGTTTTCCAGATTTTGAAGCGATGCTTTGATTGTTGCCAAATAAGGCGCTATGTGGATTCCCAGGGTGCCTTCGGCGACAGAACCAGCGCGCATAATGGCGCGCAGCAAAAGTTTTCCGGCGCCGACTTTATTTCCATTTCCAAAATGATAATAGGCGACTGCTGCCTGGATTATCGATTGAACCAGCTCCTTCTCGTCGCCGGCCAGTGTGCGCCAGTAGTCTTCTAGAGTTTCGTGGGCTGCGAAAAATTCGTGCTGGTTGAATTCTTCAATGCCTTTGATGAGGAGCGGATGGTGATTCATCGGTGTTATCGCTTCGATCATCGATCGATGCTGGCGATCGCTACGACTCTGGCATCGGCAGGCAGCTTTTCCACTTCCGGCGCCGACAGAGTCGTCACCTGAGATGCATCCATCAGTCCGGACAGATCGACAAGTTTTGGACCGGCCAAAAGAAAAATTGATGGTATCACTTTGCCGGCGTCTCCCCACTGGGAATGCACGTCCACCAATTGATGAATCGCTCGTCCGGACTCAGAAGGCGTGCTGACCAGGCAGTCGCCGTCTTTGATCTGCAGGCGGATATTTCCGGAGCGATCGATGACACGAATCGGATTGATTTCGCGCTCGAGCAATCCAAAAAATCGGCTGGCAGTGACTTTGCCGCCGTATACCGAAAAATGATCAGTGCCTGCCTTCAAAGAGACGTTATCGGACTGCGCGTGCATTGACTCAGCCGCCAGCTGAAGCTTCTCTTCATCGCTGAGATCCTTTTTCAGTTTGTCCGTGTCGGTAATGCTGGTTGCACCAACTGCAGTGGCGCGAATGATATTGGCGCGTGAGTCTATTTCTATATGAATTTCGATTGATAACGGATCGGCCCCCATTTTTAGAACCGCTGTTTGAGCCTCATCACGCAGTTTCAATATGTCTTCATTGGTGGGATTCACCACCTGTCTTTCCACCGTTTCTCTAATCAATGCCAGGGCGACACCAATGGCCGAAACCACATCGGAGTGTTGTGAAAGCTTGAAATTGAGCTTCATTTTGGCCGCGAGAAACGGCACAATCGCTGCCGCTCCACCGCCGCCGCCCACCAGGGTGACCATATTGTGTTCGAGTTTGTTGTCCTTGATCAAAGCAAGAACAGCGTTTTCTGCTTTGCTCGTCGCCAGAGTCAGCATGTCGGTGGCCAGTTTTTGGGGCTCGGTTTTCAATTCCCCGGCCAGACTTTCGAATGCCGCAGAAATGGCTTCATTATTGCCTTTTGCACAGTCGTCGTCGGTGACAAGGCCGAGGTAATTGGCTGCGCAGGTGGGAGTGAGAGTATAGCGATCCGCTTTGTCGGATGCACCGCTGCTTTTCTCCCCCGCCTCTGCGTTGATAAGCGCCAGGTAGTCTTTCGGATCGCCTTCAAACGGCTGGACAAGCTCCGCCTTCAGATTCATCACTCGGGAGTTGAAGGAGACATATTTAAGCCCGGCAATGTGCGCGCTGCGCGGACCGACTGCAATGATTTCACCGGGAGGTCCCATTCTCATTCGGGGCATCGAGCCTCCCGCTATGCCCACACTGCGGATATCGAGCGTGTTGGTATAGATTCTGTGTCCGCCGATTTCGCCGGATTTGATGCGGGCTTTGCCGTTGACGATGGCGGCGGTGTCGGTGCTGGTCCCGCCCACCTCCAAAAAGATGCCGTCGGAAATGTGCAGATACATCATGGCTGCAGCGACTCCAGCAGCCGGTCCCGACAGCATGGTCAAGATCGGGCGCTCGCGCATGGCGGCAATGTCCATGACTCCACCGTCCGAGCGCATGATCATTAGCGGTGCGGCAATGCCTGCTCCGCGCACGCTTTGTTCTGTCATGTTGGCGCTTTCAAGCATGCGCGGCAACATGGAGGCATTGATGACGGCCGTACGGGTGCGCACTTTCAAGCCATAAAGCTGGCTTACTTCCGAGCCGCAAGTGGCCAGGATACCTTTGCTTCTGGCCAGTTCTACAACTCTGCGCTCGTTGTCGGAGTTGTCTACCGCGAAGGCCTCACTGGCTGCAATTGCTCCTGCGCCTGCCTTGATCAGATCATCCATGGCCGCGGTCAAAACTTCTTCCTTAGGGGCTTGCGTGGTGTCGATGAACCTGTGGATGGTTTTCAAAAATTTGCCGGGCGCCAGTTCGATCTTGCCGACTTGCGTCGAGAGGTTGGCCATGAAAGAGTTGGCTCCGCCGCCCATGCCGATGATGCCGACTGTTGCCACGTCGCCTTCCAATAGGGCATTGGTGGCTTGTGTGGTGGAGTGGGCGATGAATGCCACCCTTTCCGGTTGAATGGATGCCTTGTCGAGCAGCAATTGAAGCGCATCGATGATGCCTTTTGCCACCCCTTCTCTGGCAGTGTGCGTCGTGTGCACCTTTACCTTTTCGATCAACTCCAGGGTGGCCGCATCCAGCGCTACAGCATGCGTGAATGTGCCGCCCACGTCGATGCCGACGCGCACCTGGTGTTGAGTCTTGGCTTTTGATTTGGGTTCTTGCGTCATCGACTGCACCGATTAACCGAATGGAACAAACTTGAAGGCTACAGCCATGCAAAGACCGGCGATCGTAGCCAGCCATGCATAAGGCGCTGTTTTCTTTAAAAGAGTCTGTGTATCCGTGCCCAGATAAGTAGCAATCCAAATGTTGTGAGTATTGGTCGGATCGCAAATGCCCTGAATCTGTCCGACCGACATCAGCATGCCCATAATGGCGCTTGAGGCCAGGCTGGTGGATTTCTGAATCAGCGCCACAAGCCCGCTGCCCATCCCCCACAGGCTGAGCGGGCCACGATAGAGGGCTAGCGGCGCGGCCAGGGTGAAGATGATTACATAGGGAACAGCTGTGGTGGGAACCACCTGTTTGACGATCGGTTCGATGGCTGTGGCGATCTGCGGATTTTTCACCGCGGTGATTAACATGCCGATACCGATCATCAGCACCACAGCCGGTATTACAGAGCTGATGCCGTCGATAATCGAGCGTGTCAGTACAGTAACCGAATCACGCTTCCAGGTGGTCAGCACACCAAATGCAATACCACCCAGAAATGCAGGTATGAAATCCCAGTGACAAACTAAAACCAGTATCAAAGGAGTAATCGGAGTGAGAAGCGCCAGGCTTGTGAAACTTTCTGCCTTCTGAATATGTCTTACTACTGCTATTGCAATCAGCCCTAGAAAAATGCCGGATACCAGTGGTGTCCCTACCAATTCCACAGGCGGAGCAGCCGACGACGCCTGGGTTGTGACATTGTGAGAAAGGACAGGAAACGCGAAAAATTCACATAGAACTGCCAGCGCCAGATATTTCAGGTTGTTCCAATTTTTCAGTTCGATGACCAGAAACATCACTACAATCAGTGCAATTATCGCTGCAAAAGGAACCACAAAACCGATAATGGAAGCCGGATTGAGATGGAGAACATCAATGTAGAGCTGCCAGCCGGCGATATTGAACATGCCGCCCAGGCTGATCCCGAAAAGAAACAGAGCACCGGCTGTGACGCTGGAAATACTCAAAGAAAGAAGAGCCGGAAGCACGATTGTCCCGACCATGATCACTGCGCCCAATCCGCCCAGGGTGGAGAACAAAAGTGCAGTGACAAGAGTCATCACCAGCCCGAGGACAAACTGATTGTCACCGGAAAATTCCGCCACCCAGCGAATCAGCGATTTGGCAATGCCTTGCTTGTTCATCAAATCAGCCAGCACGGCGCCGAACATGGTGGTCGTATACGCTACATGCATCTTAACTGCACCCTGATTGATTACATCAGAGAGAATTTCCTTAGTTGGGATCCCTGCCAAAATCGACATCGCGATCGCCATCACAGGTAAAGCTAGAAGCGCAGATATGCGCCGGCTATACATCAGCATCGCCATGACGACAAAGACGGCGAGGCAGGCGATTCCGATTAACATCTGAGCTTAGATTCCAGACTTGGAAAACGTAATTATTACAGATGCAATGATCTGCTGTTTAAAACAGGTCTGTCAAGTATGGTTTTTGGCCAGTTTGTTTTTCGAAACCAAGTCCGTATTACTTGTGTTCGCTTGCCGGAATGACGTCCAACTTCTCATCTTCTCGGCCGGTTTCTTTCATCAGTATATTGAAGTCCTTGAGCACTTCATTGCTGACTGGTCCTTGTGGCGAGCCATGAGTGCTGATGATGGAGATTGCTTTGCGGTAAAGTTCTTCCGCTTTTGCAAAGTCTTTTTTCTTGTACTTCAAAAAGCCTAAATTGTGCGTTAGCCTTGCTTTTTCCACCTGGTTGAAGTCTGATACTTCCTCGCAATATGCAAGAACGGTCGGAAGTAAATCTTCCAGATCGTCATTTTGACCGGTGGCTAGATATGTATCAGATAAGTCCTGGTAAGACTTCAGGATTTCGCGCTTATCGTAAGGACGGCAGCGCGTCAGAATGGCAATCGAGCGTTTCAATTTCGCCTCGCCGGTTTCGCTCAGTTCTTTCAAATCTCCGGCCGGTCCCACGGGCACGCTTTCGCCTTGCTGAAACTTGTTGATGGCCTGAATATCGGTCAGATCTACCTCAGCCGACAAGCGCAGTGATTGAGCGATAGCCCAGTATTGTCTGGGCAATTGATTGCACAACATAGGCAGCAACGTATTTATTTGCCGGTTGCTCTCTTTTTGTCTTTGATTGATCAGATCGAGAGTGGCGCTGGCAATCAATTTGAGAGTCTCCGGACCGGACTGCGCGGCTTCCTTGGCGGAGTCTTGCATTGTTTGTCTGGCATTTTCTGCATCATTCATTTGCCAGTATAGGCAACCTTGAGCATATTTGAGCATGGCTCGATCGCGAGTGAGCGTGTCCAATTCCTCACTCATCGCTTTGCTGGTTGCCGCCAGCAAATTAGCTGCTTCTCTCGACTTGCCGATGCCAGCCAGATACTGAGACTGTTTGACCAGAAGTTCGGCAAAGTCAGGCACTTTATTGCGCATCAGCATTTTGATGTGTTTGTTTGCCTGCTCAAACAGAGAAAGCGCTTCAGACTGGTCATTGGCAGTCAAAGCCAGGTCGGTGGCAATGGCGGCGATCTTCACAGCCGTCATTTTTTGATCTTCAGAGAGGTTGTCCGAATTCTCGGCATCCGGACTTTCGGATTTCGCCAGAGTATTGAGTTCGGCCACCAAATCCTGCCGCTTCGGAGTCGGTTGCAGCTTTTGCAGTGCATCTTCATACTCGCGGCTGTTGTCTTCGAATGTTTCGCTGTCCGTGATCTTGCCATGATTCAATTTTGTGATCACAAAGCTGAGGTCGATCATGTGTTCGAGTGTGGTGCCCATGATTTGGCTTCTGTTGTCGTCTTTAATTGCATCGGCCGTTCTAAGCGCTTTACGGAAATGCTCATAGGCCTGCATGTATCTACCGCGGTCGAAATACTTCTCCGCTGTATCCATGTCATCTTGCCACCAACCCAGTTCTTTCGAGTCCTGCGAAATCACTGAAATAGAAACAGGCTCGTCCTTTTCCCAGGCATGCTTTTTCATGCCCGCATAAATATCAAAGGCTTCTTTGGCGGTTAGCGCGACGATAAGAATCAAGGCTGTCGTAGCAAGAATTTTGCGCTTGCTTACCGGCAGCTTTCCATCCTGCGCTTTCTCCTTAATCGTTTTGGCGAGCTTCTTCTCAGGCGCTTCAGATTTATTGGCGCCGTTCTTTTTATTTTCTGCTGCTTTTTTGGCTTCGGCAGCTTTTCTTGCGGATTCTTTCGATTTGGATTCCTGCGCCACTGCCGAAGCTAATGCCTTTCCTTCGGAGACTGCCGCTCTATCGCCGTCCCCTTTCAGCCTTTCTTGCCTTTGTGCGGCTTTCAGTTTGTCGAATAAAGGCTCGAGATCTTCAGCTACATCCGCCATTGTTTGATAGCGATCTTTTCTAGCTTTGGCCATTAGCTTTTTGATTACTTCATCCAGCTCTTTGGCTAAGCTCAGATCAGGGCGTGCTTGCGTAAGCGGCTTGGGCTCCTCGTTGAAGTGCATGCCGACCGTGTCTGCAAAATCGACTCCGACAAAAGGAGCAGTGCCGGTCAACAATTCATAGAACATACAACCCAGCGAGTACATGTCGGAGCGTTCGTCCAGTCTTTCGCCACGACACTGCTCCGGGCTCATATAGAGCGGGCTGCCGAATACCTCACCAGTTTCCGTCAGTCTCTGGCTGTCCGCTTCGTCCACTTTGGCAATGCCGAAGTCGATGATTTTTACTATCTCTTCTCTGGTGTCCTTGTTTTCGACGATCATGATATTGCTCGGTTTTAGATCGCGATGGACAACGCCTTTATTGTGGGCGTGCCGGAGAGCGTCTACGCACTGCTTAATTATTGAGACAGCGCGATATGCGGGCAGAGCCTTCTTTGGAGCCATCACATCAGAAAGAGCCTCGCCTTCCAGAAAGTCCATGACCAGGAAAGGCTCAGAACTGTCGGCATCGCCGAATTCGTAAATCTTGATCAAGTTGGGGTGGTCGAGTTTGCTCAGAGCAATGCCTTCCTGCACAAAACGCGCCCGCGCCTTTTTGTCCAATTTGCGTTTATAAGACAGCACTTTGACTGCCACATGACGCTTGAGCATCTTGTCATAAGCCTTGTACACGGCGCTCATGCCGCCTTTGCCGACCAGCTGGACGATTTGATAGTTTTTTCCGAATGTAGCGCCGGGATTTAAGTCCCTGGAAGGGTTAGGGCCACCTAGATTGGGAGTGGGAATCATCACAGTGGACGATCTTTCTTCTTGACTTTCATCTTCCGAGCCAGAACCGCGCACAGCTTTCAGCTGTTCGCGCTGGCGAAGATTATCATCAAAATTGTCCGGCACCTGACTCGATTAATCTCCCTCAGATACGCTAGGCGTACCTGTCCCCCTTCTCTCTTCTACCCCAAAAGGAGAATTTCGATTGCTTTCTACGGCTATTGCTTATCTTAAACGGAGGTTTGCCTGCTTATTTCTATTTGTGCTAATCATATGAATAATCATATGAGGGGTCATATGAAGAACAAGTATTAGGTTTCATACCGGATTAAACTCTGAAAGATCGAAGTGATAAGTAGTGATCTGAAATGAGCATCGCCACATTCTTCGTTTTTCACTTCGTGCAGATCGTTCTGGTCGAATCGATAGTAATGTGGCGACTTAAATGGGGCACCTACAGGCACTCGGCAGTCGATGCCTTGATGATGAATTTTGCCTCCATTCTTGGGCTGCTTTTAGGACTGGCGCCCTTGATCCGCGGTGCAGGACCTTTCGGTCTGATGCTCTTTTGCACCTACAGTCTAATGGTGGAAACAGTCACCTTAATGCTGCTTGAGCGGCATCCCTGGAAGAAGGTTGTAAGCACTGTTGTGATTGCCAATCTTTGCAGTTGCGTGCTTTTGGCAGGCGAAAGTTTTATGAACTGGGCGGACTTTTCGGGTCTTTTTCGATGAAGCGGACCGGCAAATATGCCAGTCTTTTGTTGCTGATAATTTTTCTTGCCGCTTGTGCCGATGGGCAGGACAATACTCCCGAAGAGCGCTGGAAGAAAGCTTACGATGCCGGACTTGCCTGCCAGCAAGCAGGCGATCTGAAGAAAGCCAAGCAAAATTATTGCGATTCGATCCAATGTCTGGGTGACCACAAACCATCTGAAAAGAGTGCCCGGTCGGCGCTTTCTCTGGCTTCAATCCTTCTTGAAGAGAAGGATTGCGCCGGCGCTCTCAGCAAAGCTGAGGAGGCAATGGCTATCTTCGAGAGCAAATGGAATCCGCTCAAGGCCTCTTCATCTCTGGATGAAAGTGGGTCCAATTTTCTCAATTCGATGCTCATTGTCGGTCGGTCTCTAAACTGCCTGGGGCGCTACCGCGAGGCTTTGCCCATTTTGGAGCGCACTCGCAGCTTGCAAGCATCGGTGATTGTCCCTGTCAAATTCAATCATGAACTGGCCGCTGCGCTGCGGTCCGCGCTTGCTGCTACAGGCAACAGAAAAGCCGCACATGAATTGCGCGATCAGCTCAGATCGACTGAATCTTCACTGAGCGAGAATGATCTGCAAGACATAAGCAAGTTGACCTACAGGCAAGCGCTTGAGGACGGCAATAGTGCAGAGGAAGGCGGCAATCGTTATGCTGCCGAAAAACTTTTGAAGCACGCCGTTCAAGAAGCGAGGAAAAACGGCGAAGATTCTATGGAAATGGCTGAAGCGCTGCTTTCTCTGGGCGATGTATATGCGTCGCAAACAAAATACAGCCAGGCCAGACCCATGCTGGAGCGTGCTTTAGCACTGGCTCGCAAGCACCTGGAAAAGCACGACCGCCAATTAAAAGACTATCTGAAACGGCTGGCCAGCTTTTATGCCAATAATTCCGAATGGAAAAAAGCAGCGGCCCTCGATGAAGAAGCTCTGACTTTGATTTTTGCCGATGAATATAAGAAAGACAAGCACTGTCATCGCTCCAGAGTGCTTATGGAGGCGCTGATTGAGATCTATAAGAAGGACGGGCAGCTGGACAAGGCAGAGAAGTTGGCGCGTCGAAAGTTGGATCTGGAGGCTGAGGGCTACGGAAAAGACAGTCGTAAAGTCGGTGCCACAGCTTGTCAGCTGGCTCAAGTGCTGGCACTGCGCAAGAATGATCGGGAGGCGGAGAAATACTTCGCGCTCTCATTTTCACTTTTGAAAAGCAATAAAAATACCGATCCGAGAGACATGGACAAAACCGGCGCAGAGTTCTCGAATTTCCTGGAAAAGAAGGGCGATAAAGTGCGCGCTCAAAAGATTCGCGCCGAAGTCAAAGCCATGAACCAGGAGATTGTGGATGGATTGGCCGGCAAAGATCGGCACTAGTTGTCAAGCATGCATCCGGGTTAAGCGGTTGAGTGCCTGGCTTAGCGGGCATAAAAGGCAGGTCAGGCCATTAATCGTGGGCGTTCATTTATGCTTAAAAAGACAAGTTTAGCAGCGAAACAATTGCAGAAGCTCCCGGCTGCACCAGGCCTTTCGGAGATTCACCACTTCTTGTCCGTGGCTATGGAACAGCGTGGTCGGCAGGTGGAAATCACCTGGGCAACGCCCGATAAAATGATGGATTTCTCGCTTCAAATCCACTGCCCGATAAAAGGCGGCGACACCAACTGGAAATTGTATTTGGGCACTGGCGCGCGCGGCGAATTGCTGTGGGACTACCGCAGTTGCGACGTATTGCTTGTCTACAATTTGATTGTTTCCTCCTGCGGCGAAGTGCATCAGAGCATCCAAGCTGAAGGAGCTATCACGGTTTCTGAATCGTTTCGAGATGCCTCTCGCAAGCGCGATACTTATTTTATGCAGGCAAGCAGGCAGTCGACGGACGGCGATTTGACCAAGCTTTCAGCAGTTGGCTTGCAGGACAATTCCTGGTCGAAAGGCACGCAGGAAATGGCCGGAGAGTTGAGCCTGGTGCCCACCGCTACATTGCTGCAGTCAATTCTGCTTTCTAAGACTACCGGCAAGCTCGTGATCGGCAACCAGTCCGAACATGTCACCGTCTTTTTCATTGAAGGACGCGCTGTCTATGCAGAAGGTTTGGGTCAATCCGGCGACGAATGTCTTCTTGAAATGATGGCAATGCGCGATGGTAAATACAATTTCGAACCGCGAGCGCGAACCGACAAGCAAAACGTCGTCAGTGATCTGGAAACCCTCATCGTTCGTGGCGTCCAGCTGACTGACAGCATTACATATTTGCGTCATGCCGGAGTCGCTCCTGAATCAATTCTTTTGAAAGCGCGCCGAGATCTCACCGAGTTTGAACTGACGTCCAGTCTGGCCGGCAACACAACAATCAATGGCGAAGAGATGCTTCAGCTCTACATCGCCATCGACGATCGCTCGATGCTCAAGCAAGTGACGCGCATGGCCGAACTTTTGAAGAGTCAGTGGGTGCCTGCCCTCTGCCACTTGATTGAAAAGGACTTCGTAACTTTCTCCAACGAGCATGTCAAATCGAAGAGTGAACGCAGCAATTTGCAAGGCAAGCAAATTGACACGTCGCTCATTCACAGCGTCATGATGCAATTGAGGCGACCGGAGACAGGTATGTTTACTTATCCTGCCTTCCTTTATTTTTTGGAACAGGAATATTTCCGCGCCTACCGGTCAAGCAGCCCGCTTTCCATACTTCTTTTAGAAATGCGCGTCGTCGGGGCACCGCCGAATTTCGGCAGAGATCCGCTTGATGTCGGGGCAGTAGCCGAAGCCTTCAGGCGAATCAGTAAAATCAAACGCCACGTCGATATGGTCTGCCACTATGACACCTACGATTACGGTTTGATTTTACCTAATACCAGAACGGCAGGCGCCAATATTTTCGCTCGCCGAATTTTGAAAGCATTAACCAGTTCGCCCTTGCCCGGTATTGAGAACAATCGACTTTCTATCGTGATGGGCGTCGCCACAGTGCCGGATGATTGCGTTGACCTGGCTGTATTGCTTTCAGCGGCCGAAGCAGCCAAAGCGCAGGCTGTGAAGACAGTATCGCCGGTAGTGCTCTATCAAGATGTCGTTTAGAACGCTGTTTCGAGAGGATTGGCGTCCACATGCCTAAAGTCACGAACCAACTGGCGCAACTTCTTGCTGAGTCGGGATTTGTCACCGACGAGCAAGTCGAAGATGCAGACAAGAAGAGTCAACAAGCAGGAGTTCCGATTGGAAGAATTCTAGTGCTGGGCGATCAGATTGACGAGAAAACTCTTCTGGCGGCTCTGGAAGTGATGATTCATTTGCGCGACAACGCCATGTTTACCGAGGGCGACGCTCAGGAAATCATGGGACTGCTAAAGGCCGACATGGACGGCACGATAAAGGACGCCGATAAGAGTCAGGTGAAGTCGTTTTTCTCTCGCAAGAACAAGCCATTGCGAATAGGTGAACTTTTGGTTCGTTCCGGTTTGGTAACGGAAGCGGACATTGTCAACGCTGTTGAAGAGAGCCTTGCTACTCGCAAAAAAATCGGACAGGTACTGGTGAGCAATTCGTTTATCACCAACGATGCGCTGGAAATGGCGCTTACTCTTCTGGAAGGCATCAAGTCAGGCGAAGGTGACGCCTCTGAAGCGGCGAAGAATTTGCGGGAAGCCCATAGCTATCCGGATAGTGAAGACGATGACGACTAAAAATGAAACCGTCCGAGTTTGACGATCTGGTAAAGCGTAAATTCGCTGAATTCGAAAGGCAAAACGGCCGTGCACCGACAATGCCTGAATTGGCCGCATCGTTAGGTGTAGAAGAGCGCCTGCTGGAGCGCAAACTTAGAAAGGCGCTGGCGACAATGGGAACGGACGCGCAGACTGAAGGCACGTCAGCGTTCAAATCTACATTGCGGCAGGTTCTTAGTAAGGGACTTTTGAGCAATGAGACTCCGGTAGAAAGCGACTTGCAGCTATTGCTAATGAGAGCGCGTCAAAGCAAAACTGGAACGGCGGAAATGAAATGGATGCACGACGATGGACTGGGCGAAGTAGAGCGTAATTTGACAGTCGAAATTTCCAACACCGGCAAAGACCCTCTCTGGACTGTGTGGTTTGAAATCAAGAAAGGCTCAATGGTCAAACTCCTGGAGATCGAAACGGATCTTCAAGACATTGATCGAATAATGCAAGCATGGCGTCGCGAGCCCTTCCAGAGGCACAGCAATGCCCTTCAAACTGGCGAAATTGATCGCAAAGACAATGTTGTTCAGTTCAAGAAGCCAGAATGACCTTTTCAATGCCATGAAACTAACAGGCTCCCTTCACTGAAGAGAGCCTGCTGCTTCCACTTTGTTCACGGCGTGGAATTAATTCCATCTGAATCCGCCGAATCTGTTGCCGTAGGCGGTCGGATATGGGCGAGAGCTGAGAGACGTGGCAATCAAGCTGTCGAGCTTGTTCAAGGTTTCAGTCATGCGGTCGAATTCTCTTTGATCGAATCTGTTGTCGGAGCTGGCAAATTGATCGCACTTTCTGTCTTGTTGAGCGAGGCGATCTTTGAAGAGGTTATATTCGTTGATCGAGAGACGGTGTTGCAGTTTGCCTGTTTCTACTTTGTTTTGAAGGCGAATGATGTTGTCGCGAACTTGATTGAGGGCGACATTGAAGCGATTGTCGAATCTGTTGGCAAACCGATAGTCGCGAACGTCACGTCCCCAGGCACCATGCGTAGTGTCAATGCAATTGTTGGCCAGCGTGTTTTGAACGAGGTTGACCAGATTGCTTGCATTGGATGGTTGTACGCATGCAACTGCTGTTGCGATTGCTATGAGAGATGCCGCTCCAGCCACTTTTTTAGAAATACGCATAATTCCTCCTCCGTCACAAAGCCTCGCTACGGAAACTTCAAACGGTGCAAATGTGTTGTGTCAGGCGCGCTCAATCGTCGATATGCTGAATGACGCCCTGGCGAATTTTTGGTTCCCAATAGCTGGCTGACCCGCCTGGAGAACCTAAAAATGTGATTATTACTGGGCTCGAAAGGCTTCAGTTTCACAATCTGTGCGGCGCTTTTGAGTACAATCCTTACTCCAACCAATTAATTAGCGTCTCAAAACAGATTTGAACGGAAATAATTCAATCATGAACACAACACTTACCGATGTAATCTGGCAACCCAAGGGCGAGTACCTCGATTGTCGTGCAGCAGACTTTATTAAGAAGCACGATCTAAAAGATTGGAAGGATCTTGTCAAGAAATCGACTGACGATATTGAATGGTTTTGGACGGCGGCCCTTGATTACATGGGAGTGCGCTTCAATCGCAAGTATGACCGCATTCTCGACATGTCAAAAGGCATGGAGTGGGCTCAGTGGTTTGTCGGCGGCGAGCTGAACATTTACGACAATTGCATCGACTGGCATTTGAGAAAAGGGCAGAAAGAAGGCGTGCGCACCAGCGTAGGCGCCGACCATGAGGCTGTCATCTGGGAAGGCGAAGACGGCAAAATTCGCAGGCTTACATATGGCGAACTGGATGAA
The DNA here is from genome assembly GCA_964531315.1 of uncultured Candidatus Obscuribacterales bacterium. Taxonomy (GTDB): domain Bacteria; phylum Cyanobacteriota; class Vampirovibrionia; order Obscuribacterales; family Obscuribacteraceae; genus QKMZ01. Next base: position 24,494 of record CAZHEZ010000098.1, read on the forward strand.
ATGTCATCGCGCACGGCCGGGCTGCTGAAGCGCCTGGGTGTAGGCAAAGGAGACGCAGTCGGTATGTACATGCCGATGGTTCCTGAAGTAGTCGCCGTTCTACTTGCTTGCTTCAAAATCGGAGCGGTTGCAGTTCCTGTCTTCTCTGGCTTTGGCGCCGAGGCTCTCAGAAGCCGGCTGGAGGACGCGGAAGCAAAGGTCTTGTTCACCGCAGACGGCGGTTCGCGTCGCGGCAAACTCATTCCTATTAAAGAGAATGCCGACAAAGCAGTGCACGGGCTTGAACATTTGAAGCACACAATTGTACTCAAGCACATGGGCAATCAAGTCGCCTGGAACGACAAAACAGATCTCTGGTTTGACGAAGCGGTAAAAGCCAGCGACAGAGCGGAAACCGTCAAGGATCTGGCGGCCGAACATCCTTCTATGTATTTGTACACGTCGGGCACAACCGGCAAGCCGAAGGGCACAGTGCATACGCATGCCGGTGCGCTCTCGCAAATCGTCAAAGAACTCGGTTTTTCTTTTGACTTGAAACCAACCGACATTTTCTTCTGGTTCAGCGATATTGGCTGGATGATGGGTCCCTGGGAGATCATCGGCGTCACCTTCTGGGGTGGAACGATGGTGATTTGCGAAGGAACACCGATCTATCCGGAGCCGGACCGTCTCTGGCAAATGATCGATCGTCACAAAGTAAATACGCTCGGCATCAGCCCCACCGCCGTTCGCGGAATGAAATCCGAAGGCGACAAGTGGGTGGACAAGCATGATCTCTCCAGTCTCAGGTTGCTCGGCTCGACTGGCGAGCCGTGGGATCACGACAGCTATATGTGGCTGTTCGAAAAGGCAGGCAAGAAAAAATGCCCGATCATAAATATCTCAGGCGGCACTGAAATCGTCGGCGGATTATTGACGCCATTGCCGCTTATGCCGCTCAAACCATGCTCTCTGGGCGGACCTGGATTGGGTATGGACATTGATGTTTTCGACGAAGACGGAAAGTCTTTGAAAAACGCCATCGGGCATCTTGTCTGCAAAAAGCCGGGACCTTCCATGACCAAGGGTTTCCTCAAGTCTCCCGATCGCTACATCGAGACCTATTTCAGTAAATTCCCTGGCGTCTGGTATCACGGCGATTGGGCGAAGGTCGACGATGACGGCTCCTGGTTCCTTTACGGTCGTTCAGACGACACCATCAAGGTGGCAGGAAAAAGAGTCGGGCCGGGCGAAGTCGAGTCCGTGCTCGTCGAGCATGCCGGGATCGCTGAAGCCGCAGTAATAGGCGTTCCGCACGAGATGAAAGGTGAGGCACTGGTATGTTTCGTAAGAACTATGCCGGGCCACGAGGTGACTGAAGCTTTGAAGAGTGAGTTGAAAGCTCTTGTGGGCGACCGTCTTGGTTCTGTTCTCAAACCTGAGAAGATCCACTTCGTGTCTGCATTGCCGAAGACGCGTTCCGGAAAGATCGTCAGAAAGAATATTCGCCTGCGATATTTGGGCGAACCTGTCGGGGACCTTTCATCGATCGAGAATCCTGAAGCACTCGATGCGATTGGAGAACTGGCCTCTAAGTAGTTGGAACTGGTAGGGGCGACGCCATGCATCGCTCCTACCAAGACCGCGAAACGCCATCCAGGATGAGTTTGGCTCGACTGGGCCTGGCCACTGTGGCAGGCCCAAGTGTAGTCTGCAAAACAATCCGTCCAGTTTCGGACACAAGATTGTTAAATCAGCGTCATCAGAACCATGGCGCCGTTCGAATTGCGCTGAAACCGGGAAAGCTCAAGTAAGAGCGAGTGAGAGGTGCGTGCATGATTGCCAATAATAGGGCTGGCAGTACAAAGACCGGCAGATGGTTGATGACTGTGCTCGCTGTATCTTGTTTGACCATTCCTCAAGCAGCACTCGCCGACGATGATGCCGGAGCGCAATCGTCAGGCTCTACCCGCATCCAAATTCAAAGACAACAAGACCCGTTGCAAGCCCGTGCTTCTGTCGACCGCGATCTTGGTTCGCTCAACAATGATGAGGCGTCAAAACTGCGTTCTATATTTGCACAGCAGGCTGGAACTGCAAGACCGGCAGCCTTCAGAGGCAATGCCGCTCAGGACGATACCAATTTCCGCGGTCAAACACCAATGTTGGATCGCGTTTTTAAAGTGCAAGACCAGCAGAACCAGCAGAATCTTTTTCGCGGTATGGCCCAGAATCAAGGACCGAAAGATGCTCCTTATGTCTGGGGCCAGAGCGTGAACGGCGGCTACTATGACTGCACCAATACTTACAAGGGTACGGTGCCCGGTTATCGATTGCGCGAATTGGGCGGTAAATTTGCCGACGGAACGCCGGTCCCGCAAGGCGACGTGAAGATGAACGAAGCCGGACACATCTGGTGGCAGAATGATTTGAGCAAGGGTTTCTGGCACTATTAGTGCAGCTTTTGCAGGTGCGACTATGGGCTTTCGATGCTCAGCAAATGCCGCTCAGTTTTTGCTGGTGCGTGCTTGCTTGAGCAATTCACCTATCCGGATCCTTTCCGGATTATTGGGATCTTTGAAAAGTTTTTCGGCTAACTCCTGTGAGGCAACCAGTTTTTCTTCTGCATCCGAGTATTTTTTCATGGTAATAAGCGCGATGCCCTGAACCTTTTGGCAAGTCATCATTTGCGCTGGCCTTTCATTTTCTGAGGAACTACAGACTTCCTCGACTGCGCGTAGATACTGCATTGCTTTCTGCGGTTTGTTGACAGATGGAGTCAAGCAAGTCTCAGCCAGCCAAAGAAGCGCTTCGTTGGTCTCTTTGGAAAGATAAGTAGTCAGTGTCGCCGAGCAAGTCAGAGCCTGTTGAAAGTAATCGTCCGCTTCCACAAATTCTTTATTTGCGAATTTGCAAATGCCCTCGCGCAGAAGGATTTCACAGGAAATGTTTTGCTCTTCCATGTGGTACTTTTCGACCAATTCCTTAGCCTTTTGGATCACCTGCGAGGCTTTGTCCATGAGCCCCAATTCTCTGTACAGATCTGATTGCTGGACATAGATTATGGCAAGCAGGGGCGCATTATCAGTCTTCTCTTTCTCTAATAAATCGACAATCTTTTGAGAGTAAACGAGCGCTTCTTGGCGCTGACCTTTTTTCCGCAAAGCGGCTACTTTTAAGAACCATTGACTGACCGTAACACTATCCTTGGCTGACAGTTTTCTTGGCTCGTCTTCGCTCTGCATCCCGACGCGAAAAAAAATACCGACCAAAACCAGCATTGCCAGGGCGACCATCAGCGTCAAAATGTTAGTGACGTTCGCTTTTCGTGCTTTCTTGAATTTTTTTGGAGCCTGGACCATTACCCAAACAATGCTTCTACGAAAAGCTCCGGCTCAAAGTCTCTCAGGTCATCCATTTTTTCACCCAAGACCGAACAGTTTTACCGGAATATGCAGATCTGATGAGATACCGAAAACGATGCCACCTTTGGCGGTGCCAACCAACTTGTACAG
>CAZHEZ010000099.1:0-27642 GCA_964531315.1 uncultured Candidatus Obscuribacterales bacterium
GGCAACTGATATTTATCTGCCAGATTGAACACGTTTACAGTCGTGTCGTAGCAGTCGGCAATGTCTCTGGGGGCAACGATAAGTTTGGGAAACTCACCTTGCGATGCTCCATAGACCTGGAAAAGGTCGCCTTGCTCAGTCTTGGTGGGCAAGCCTGTAGACGGTCCGCCGCGTTGAACTTCAACACAGACAACCGGCACTTCCATAATGCCGGCCATACCGATTGCTTCAGTCATCAAAGCGAAGCCACCGCCGGCAGTACCGCACATAGAACGCACGCCGCCGATACCGGCCCCGATTGCCATGTTGATTACCGAGAGTTCGTCTTCGCACTGCTTGACGCAGATGTCGACTTTGGTGGCATGATTGGCCATCCAGTGCAGGATGGTCGATGCCGGAGTCATCGGGTATGCCGAGTAGAATTTGCAACCGGCCGCTGCAGCACCAAAGGCGATTGCTTCGTTGCCGGTCAAGAAGGGCCTTCTCTTCTTGCTGAAGGTCCACTCTGTGGTGAATTCCTTGGCATTTTTCAAGGCGTATTCATAGCCCACTTTGAGAAGTGAGATGTTCAAGTTGATAACCTTTTCGCCCTTGTGAGCAAAGGTATCGGCCATTACGCTCGATGCTTCTTCCAGACCCAGTTTGGCCAGGGCGAGAGCGGCACCGACGGCAACGGTATTCTGCATGATTGGTTGCAGTGCACCATGCTCCGCTTCCACTTCCTTGCAAATTTCCTTCATCGGCAAACCGAGGCTTTGCACGCCTTTCGGAACCAAGGTCGGATCGAGCTTCAGTTTGTCGGAATTGAAGATGATTACACCACCTTCATTTACTTCCGGTGCATGTCTTTCCAAAGAGTCTTGGTTAAGACAAATGACGGCATTCAATTTGTCGCCGTGATTCAAAACTTTCTTATCGCCGATACGCACGCGCAGCCAGATATGACCGCCGCGGATAATCGACTGATAGCTGTTGTATGCATATACATGCAGACCCAGCCGTCCGCAAGTTTTCGCCAGGGTGTCGCCCGATTTATCGAGACCGTCCCCGGCAGCTCCTGCGATTCCAATTGTGACTTCTTGCATCCTTACTCCCCTAATCCACAAGACAGACAACACCGGACGGCTTAGCTAAACGCCGCCTCAGAGGGCCTTTCCTGGCCAGGATAAAAGATAGCATAAGGCCGCCTTCGGATGGCAAGTGACGACCTAATGTTAAGTGCAATATTCTTAGATAACTAAGGTTGAAAACCCAAGAACAAGCGGACTTTTCGGCTTCCGGAAAGCAAAAGGCTGCTCTTTGGGGTCAGCCTAATGAGCGGGCTCGGTGGCGCTATTAGAACCGGCCGGGCTTTCACCGCTTGTCCCTTCCGTCTTAGCCGGCTCGGCTGCTGGTTGAGGTGCGGCGCTTTCTGCCTGGGGGGCAGCCGTTTCAGCTTTAGGAGTTTCAGCCCCATGCTCAACTTCTTGCTTCAATCCGCCTGATTCTTCCATCATCACACTGTGCTCGCCGCCTTCGTGCTCGGTAACCGTGGCCAGCGGCAGTCCGGTCATCCAGAAAAACATCATCCAGCAAAGACCCAGCCCGCAGACCGCGGCACAGAGCAACAAAAACTGATCGTGGGCGCTGCCTGGCGGGACAAATTCCTCACCACCGTGATGGCCATGATCATCGCCATGCCCATGCCCGTGCTCATGTTCGTGATCGCAGGCGCCATGCTCATGCTCGTGGTCATGGTCCTGACTGTGATCATGTCCGCAAGAACCGTGTTCGTGCCCGTGGTCTGAACCCATTTGACTATGCCCTCTCCTAAATAACCAAAGCATCTAATAAAAAGATCTGCCCACGCGGTTAGCGCAACATGAAGACCAGTATCGTCAAACCGGCAACCCATCCGAAGATCACCAGGGCGTAATATTGCCCCCTGCCGTTTTGCCCATATCTCAACCCTTCGCCCATGCCGCGCGTGACAATGGCTGCGCCATTGACTATATAGTCCACGATCAACATATCGATCAACTTCCAAACTTTTTGGAATGCAGGCAGTATGCCCTTCTGCAAGATGCCCATATAGATATCGTCGAAATACCATTTGTTGAAGGAGAACTTGTAGAGTCCCTGCACGAAGGGTGATTTGCTTTCTGTAATCGCCTGATTCCACTTGATGGAGCCGGCAACATACATCTGATAGGCAATCAGGAAGCCGGCCAGAGCCAGACCGATTGAAGAAACCATGACAATTCCATTGATGCCTTCAAAAACAGGATGCTTGAAGTAAACAAAGGAGCCGAACGCATTGGCAAAGGCTTTGCTGTGCTCTCCATTGAAAGAAATATTTGAGAATGCACCGGAACTGAAGCCGAGATATCCACTCAATATCGAAGGCACAGCCAGTGCCACCAGAGGAGCAATCATGACCGGCGGTGATTCATGCGGGTGTGCATCGCCTCTGTATGAGCCTTCAAATGTCATGAAGTAAACGCGGAACATATAAAAGGCTGTCAAACCGGCGGTCAAAATCATCAATCCGCCCAGCATCGGATCCATTGCCGTTGCTGCGCCAATGATTTCGTCCTTGGAGAAAAATCCGCTCAAGCCCGGGCATCCGGAAATCGAGAGAGTGCCGACCAGGAAGCAACCGGCCGTCCAGGGCATGCTCTTTTTCAATCCGCCCATCTTTCTTATGTCTTGCTCTCCGGCCAGTCCGTGGATAACGGCACCGCTACAGAGAAAGAGCATGGCTTTGAAGAAAGCGTGATTGAAAAGGTGAAATAGTCCGCCCGTATAGGCACCGGCGCCCAGACCGACAAACATGTAACCCAGCTGAGAAACCGTCGACCAGGCCAGCACTCGCTTAATGTCGTACTGGCTCATGGCAATTGTGGCCGCCATAAAGGCCGTGGCAGCACCGATCAAAGCAACGAAGGTCAAGCCCATGCCGCCCGGAGATCCGTCCGGCAATTGCCAAATAGGGTAGGCGCGTGCCACCAGATAGATACCGGCAGCGACCATGGTGGCTGCGTGGATCAATGCAGAAATTGGCGTCGGGCCTTCCATGGCGTCAGGCAGCCAGGTGTGGAGCATAAATTGCGCCGATTTGGCCATCGGCCCCATGAACATCACTATCGAAATCCATCCGAGCGTGGTTGCATCGAAGTTTTTGGCCAGATAGGCCTTCTCGATCACTCCGGCCACATCAAATCCGCCTTTGTCGTAAAACTGCAGGACTGGATGACCTTGCCATACGTTGTAAGTGACGGCAAAAAACCAGAGCACGCCGACCAGAAATCCGAAATCGCCGATTCTATTGATGACGAAGGCCTTCAGGCAGGCTTCGGCAGCGCTTGCCTTGTAGAACCAGAAACCAATCAGGAAATAACTGCAAACCCCGACCAATTCCCAAAAAATGAAGGACTGAAAAAGATTGGTTGCCACCACCAGTCCGAGCATGGAGCCGGTGAACAAACTCAGATAGCAATAGAAGCGCGAATATCCTTCGTCTTCACGCATATAGCCATGCGTATATATCTGGACGAGCAAACTGACGGAAGTCACAACAATCATCATGAATGTCGCTAAGTTGTCGATCAGGACGCCGACTGTAAAGGTAAAACTCCCCGATATGAAATAGGGAATATTCTTCACCCATGGTCCCAACTCGGGGTACTTACAAAGGGCGTAGAAGATCATCATCGAGTGGACGAATCCGTAGAGCACACCGCCTACTGATGCCACCATGGATAGAGTCTTGACTAGCTTAGTGCTCGAGCCCACCAGTGAATTGAGAAGTATGATGCCGAATCCGACCAGAAATGGCACCGCGACTATCCACGGTGAAAGTTCGATTACCTGACGCCAGTAATCTATTGATTGCTCCACGACTTTATCCTTATTTGTTGCCTGGTTTCGCTATTGCCGATCTCAAGAATTTCTTCTTTGCTGACTGCCGTTCCCAAGAGGTTTTCAGTACTTAAAGGAACTGTTGCTCATCAATATTAGTGCCATCACGATGTGTTCGGATTAAGTACGGTTGATATTTAGCCTGTTTGTTTGAGTGAGAAGATTTTTCTTTTCAATAACTCTCCAGTAAGCCCGTTTTAAGAGGTTCTTCCTGGCATGGCGCGCGACACCTCGATATACTGTGTCACGCATGTTTTAGAACATATGTAATTTCCATCGGAGTTTGAAGTGGACCAGCCTCAGTCGATTCTCACAGCCATTCTCTTGACACCTCTCATCGGCTCATTTGCAATTGCACTAATGCCGCCTGAGTGGGCACGCAAGCTGGCGATTGCCTTCAGTGCCCTCATGGTTGCCCTCTCGGCAATGGCCGCGCAGTCATTCAAAGCGGGCACGTCTGGATATCAATTCGAGCAGGTGGCCACCTGGATAACTTCACCGTTTCCGGTTCAGTACCACGTCGGCATTGACGGCTTCAGCCTCTGCCTGGTTGTCCTGACAGCATTTGTCACATTGATGGCGGTGCTTGCTTCCGAATCAATCGGCGACAACCGTCCCAAACTTTTTTACAGCTTCGTAATGCTTCTAACGCTCTCCATTCTGGGAGTTTTCGTATCGCTTGATTTGCTCCAATTCTTTGTCATGTATGAGTTGGAATTGGTGCCCATGTACTTCCTCATCGCTATCTGGGGCGGTCCCAGACGCAGTTATGCGGCGATGAAATTCCTCATTTATACATTCTTTGGCGGCGTGCTCATGTTGGGCGGGCTGCTCTATCTCTACTTCGCGCTTACAGTCGACAACCCGGGATTGGCCACCTTCGACATGGTCAGACTGGCGCAGGCTGCACCGCTTCTGCCCAAGTCGGCGCAATTGATCGCCTTTCTGGGCTTCTTTCTTGCTTTCATCATCAAGCTGCCCTCCTTCCCGTTTCATACCTGGTTGCCTGATGCGCACGTCGAAGCTCCCACTCCCATCTCGATGATCCTGGCCGGACTTTTGCTCAAGATGGGCTCTTACGGTCTGGTCAGAATTTGCATGGACTTCTTCCCCACCGTATTCATCGATTACGGTCAATGGATCATGGTTTTGGGCGCCTTCAATATTGTCTGGGCGGCAATGGCCTGCCTGGTCCAAACCGATATGAAGCGAATCATCGCCTTTTCGAGCGTCAGCCACATGGGCTTCGTTCTTCTAGGAATCGGCTCACTATCAGCCGCTGCCGTCAATGGCGCCATCTTCCAGATGATTAGCCACGGAGTCATCTCGGCTGCACTCTTCTTTCTGGTCGGCACTGTCTACGAACGCACTCACACTCGTGACATCAACGAAATCGGTGGCGGACTGGCTAAGGAAATGCCCTACATCTATTACTTGTGGATGTTCGCCGTCATGGCCAATCTCGGTCTGCCGGGTCTTTCCGGATTCGTTGCCGAAGCAGCCGTCTTCTACGGTGCTTATACCGGACCGATGGCCGCCGTCTCAGCACCACATCATGCGCTCGTCCAAACGGCCATCGTCATTGCCGCAACCGGCGTGATCTTGACTGCCGGCTATATGCTCTGGCTTTTCAAGCGTCTCTTTTACGGAGACCTGCTGGCCAAGTGGCAGCATCATCTCTCCGATGCCAGAGCAACCGAAAAGCTTGTCGGCTGGGCTCTCAGCATTTCCATACTGGTTTTGGGAATCTATCCCTTGCTCTTGATTAACCAGTACGGAACCGTTGCTGACTCCGTAACCCGCGGCATTACATCAAAAATGTATATCTCGCAGAGCCACCCGGAAACGCACCTCTAAGCGGCCAGTCCAGCTCCTTACAAGCCATGCTGCCAGCCATTATTTTTTGGCGGTGATTTTTTTCGGCCGCCCAGGTTGTGGTTTTACACTTCAAGCGATATCGGTTTTGGAGCAAATTTCGGCATGATTGACCTGCGCAGCGACACAGTCACAAAACCTACCAAAGCCATGTTAGAGGCGATGGCCAAAGCGGAAGTCGGCGACGATGTCTATGGAGAAGATCCAACCATCAACAGACTGCAGGAAAAATGCGCGGAGCTTTTCGGCAAAGAAGCAGCGCTTTTTGTTGTCAGCGGATCGATGGGAAATCTGGTTTCTTTGTTGTCGCATTGCCAGCGCGGCGACGAAATCATCGTTGGCAAGTGCAATCACATATTTCAATGGGAGCAAGGCGGCGCAGCCTCTTTAGGCGGAATCCACACGCAAACCGTAGACAATAGAAAGGACGGCACGCTGCCTCTAAACGAAATTGAAGCGGCGATTCGTTTTGACGATCCGCATTGCCCGATTACAAGGCTGGTTTGTCTGGAAAACACCCAAGACGGCCGTGTTCTTACAAAGGAATACACAGATGCAGTCGGTCAGTTTTGCCGCCAAAACAAATTGCTTCTGCATCTTGATGGAGCGCGTATCTTCAATGCAGCCACCGCGCTCAAGCTGCCGGTCAAAGCGCTCGTTGCGCCTGCCGACTCACTGCAAATGTGTTTTTCAAAGGGGCTCTCGGCACCGGTTGGCTCAATTGTGGCCGGAGCAAAAGAGTTTATCAAAAAGGCTCATCGAGCCAGAAAGCTCGTGGGCGGCAGCATGCGTCAGGCCGGCGTCTTAGCGGCGGCTTGCTCGGTGGCGCTGGATACGATGGTCGATCGATTAGAGGAAGACCACGCTAATGCCAGGCTCTTAGCCGATGGCTTGAAAGAGATTCCGCAATTGAATATCGAGCCGGTCGAGAGCAATATGGTCTTTTTCAGCCTGAAAGATGGAGATGTAAGCAAGCTTTCGCAAAAATTGAAAGAGAATGGCCTGCTGGCAAACTCTGTCGACCGCTATCGCATAAGAATGGTCACTCATTACGGCATCGAAAAAGAAGACATCAAAAAAGCAGTCGACATAGTCAGCAAGGCTACACGGCAAACCGCTGCCGTATAACTAAGGAAGGTCGGGCGCCGGCTCTGCACCGCCAGTAGTGGCGGAGCTGGTTACAGCAAGTTGATCCTGAAGCTGGTTGCGTCCCCCGGCCGAGACTCCTACTGCCAATTTTACTCGTACTGCAGAAGGGATCTGGTCTATTTTTTTTGCTTTCTTCTTTTCTTCATCCGCATTGCCCGCACCACTATTTGCGCCGGACCCTGCTCCTTCAACAGGAAGCACTTTCGCTTGTTTGAAGACCTTGCCGTCGGTCAGTCTGGCAGCCGAGATGGTCGTGCCCACAGGCGCGGCCAGAGACGAAAGTTTGAAGTCCAGGTCAGCGTCTGCACCCGGCAATTTGGCATTGATATTGCCTGTGTAAATACCGCTTTTGGGATCGCAAATCCCATTTTTCTCATCCATGCTTTTCAATTCGGCAAAACCAACAGGCGCCGCAACATTGCAATTCACTTTATCAATCGAACCAAGTTCAAGCTGCAGCAATGTCGGCGCCGCCGTCTTCATCCAGCTCAAATTCAGGGTTGACGACTGTTTCAAGCGGTCATTGAAATCTTGCTGAACATTTGTCAAATCGACAACTGTTTGGTCAGAAAGAAACTGCCTCGTCTTTTCCACGTACTGAGCACCGGTGCGCGATTCGTCGAGCAAGTCGCGCATCAAGGGCTCCATATTGTAAAACTCCTCTGAGACGCAATCGTCGTAAGCCTTCCTGGAGGAAAAAACCAACTCGCGCGAGCGTTCTACCAGATTATTCATTTGCCCTTGCCGGTCATCACGATTGAGCACTTGCGCCAGGGTCAAAGCCAATTCATCGGCTCTCTGGCGCCCCTTCTGCTGCGTGAAAAGAACCAGAGACAACGCTACGCCTGCAACAAGCACTAAAATGATAATGCCGCCGACCAGGGCAATCATGACCAGCATATTGCCGCGCTCTCGAGTGTTCGTTTTAGTTGGTAGACTAATCGCCATGTCCATCCGCCGCTTAGTTCTAATTATTCCATTCTTTCTAGTGCTCAGCCTAGCGCTCGGCACTAGTCCCTGTCTGGCAGTGGACGAAATTGGTCCCCTGCCGGAAAAATACGAAGAGAATGCAGACTGGGTTTTGTCTGCCAGTGTCAAACCGATGGAGAATTATCTCAATTTTGCCAACTCGCCAATCGCTCCTCTGGTAACCGTTGAGGTGTCCTACAAGGTGAGAAATGCCCAGAGCGGCAATTGGGGAAAAACTCACAGTTATGAAACGCTCTGGTATCACAATGGCAAACCGAAAGGCCTGAGACGGCACGAAAAACTGACACTCGGACAAGACACACAAGGAGTAATTTTAGTAAAGAAAAGCGGCGCCAGCAGCCAACAAATGAAAGCTCTGACCAACGCCGTGCTCAGACTGCTTCCGGACGTCTACTTAAACAACGCCACATTGACTGTAGCCATGTATCCGCGCGACCTCTGCGATTTGGCCGATTCGGAACTCTCTACGTTGCGCTTCTATCGTGTCAAAAAAACGACAGGCGATATCCAGACGCTTACACTGCACGTCGTTTCGGACGACTCAGGAGGATTCGATCGTTATTATTACTACTCAGCAGTGCGCAAAGGGCAGGTACTGGAATGAGTCTTGGCCGAGCTTACTTGCCTTTAGGCAGGGACTCAGCCTCCGGCGCCTTAAGCGGCGACTCTTGCAGTTTGAGTTCTTGCAATTCAGGAGGTGTCTCCACATTTGTTGCCGGCGTACCCGGCTTCATAATCACACGCCCGGAAATAGCCTTATTGACACTGGCGGAGATGCTTTCAATCAGTTGTGCAGCGGTATTGGCGTCGTAGTACTTGCCGCCGGAAGTCTGGGTAATGCAATTCAACTGACTGCGGGCCTGCAGATCGTCCGGTCTGTTTTTCAGACTGAGCCCGACAATATCCACTTTCAACTTAATACCCATGCGCGGCAGCTGGCGAATAAATTCGCAGGGATTGCCACCGCAGGTATCGGCTCCATCGGAAATCAAAATCAATGTCTTGGGGCCGTTTACGCCGGCCAGATCGTTCTCTGCAGCCTGGCGCAGAGCATATTCCAGAGGTGTCAGGCCATAAGGGTGCACCTGTCTTGCCCCATCTATAATAGAGCGCCTATTGCCCTGGCCGAGCGGAACCAATAGCGCACTCTGCTTGCAGTCCATAAACGGATCGCCTGAATAACCCTGTCCAAACACGCGCAAGCCTAAATTCACATCGGCCGGCACTCTTGCCAGAGCTTGCTGCAAGACCATTTTGGCAGCGTCCATTTTTTGCATTTGATGCTCGAGGTTCTCTTTCATGCTGTAGGAGCAATCAAGCAAAAACAAAATATTGATTGGTCCCGACTCTTTATCGACGCCGCCTCGAATCAGGCTGGACGCCGTGCCGCTCTGAATCAGCGCCCCGGCTGTGCCGGTTTGCAGCATGGTATTTTGCGTGCCCGTTTGCAGCATCGTGTTTTGAGTGCCGGTCTCAAGCATTGTGTTTTGCGTGCCGGTTTGCAATTGCGTAGTGTTGGCGCCCGTCTGGTATGCATTCGGACGTCTGGGCGGTGGTTGATAGGCCGGTGCCGGAACAGGCCACCCGGCCGGCTCCGGTGCCGGTGACACCGGCGGCAGTGCACTATCGCCAGCCCAAGCAGCCGCACCACCTACGATACCAACAGCAAGAGCATGAACAAGCAGCTCAGCTGGATGGCGGCGCCGTCTTGTTTTTCTTGGCTTTCTTTGCACTCTTTTCGTCCTTCTTAGACGTTTTGGGGCTTGTTACTTCGCCTGTGTCCGAATTGGTTGTCGTGGCAGCCGGATCTTCTTTTCCTCCGGTCACGTAGATTACTCTTCTTGAAATTGCAACCGGTTTGCCGTCCTGTCCTTCTGAGCCCCACACAGTTAGGTAGTATAGCCCGTCCTTGCCCTCATTGCTGAGTGGCACCTTGGTATCGAATACATTTCCTTCCACTTTTACCCCGCCTTTGACGGGAATTTCAGAGGACGGCTTGTGCTCAGCCTGTCCTCCGGAAACCATGATCAGCGGTGCGGCCAATGCCACAGGCGGCATAAAAACTCCGCCGGCTATGGCAGCGGCGATGCCAACACCCTTGAGAATCATAATTGCCTTGTCGTGACCGCCGCTTTCAGATCTCCTCTGAAACGCCACATAATCGAGGGGAGGGAAATAAGGCAGGGCTTCGTCCGTTTCGTCGGCAACACTGGCGAGATTGCTGTTGCCGCCTTCCCAGGCCAGGGTAACGCGCACGAATTGATAAGGCGGGTTCATCACTCCCTTAACTTCGATCTTCTCGTCAATATGCGCTTCATTGGGCACCGGATGAATAATGGCATGGCGGCTGACCAATTCAGCACAAGCAATCAGCCGCGATTTATCGCTTGTCCATTCGGCTGCAAATCCGACATGAGTAGAATCGCGGGAGCACAATGCTTCTTTATCGTCCTGATGACTCATCAAAACCTTCAATAGCTTGGCGGCCGCTCCGCGATACAAACGCCGGCTGCGCAAATCTGTGTTTTTCAGGGAAACCAGACTTTCGGTGATGGCATCTGTGCCGCCCAATAACGTATACCGGCGATCGGGATTTTCACCCTTGAAATTAGAATGAGACACTTGCGCCCGCTCAGCCAGTTGAGTGACATGTTCGGTAGCCAGCTTCTCGGCAATCGGATCGACTTCCAGGGGCGGTGAGCCCACCTTGCGGCGTTCATTGTTTACCATTTCAATGAAATAGTCCTGCAACTGTTGGCTGTTCACGACAACCCGATTCTCCGGCAGCACGGCAATTTCATCAAAATATGAGTAAGGACCTTCGCTGCGGCTTTGAACGGGAGCAGATCGTCGCCCATCGTCGGACCATCCGGGTGATGGTTGCGCCGGTGGTGACACCTGGGCAGGCAAGTCTGCCGGCCGATACTGAGGCTTTTCATAAGCGGGGGGCGCTTCATTGCCGACAAGAACCTTCTGCAAGCGCTCCGTGCGGACAAAGAGAGAATCAGTAGGATGCGTCTCTTTGAAAACCGTGGTTTCCAAATTGGCCAGACGATCGCTAATAGGAAGGCCGGGATGGGTTTCACCAAATGTCAAAACTTCAAGATTGGCAATGGCCGGATATTTTTCGACGTCGGCGGCTGGACCTTGACCGGCAGGAGTCCCCGGCACTGCAGGTGCAGCCGTTGCCGATGAAGCGCCGGCACTTTTGCTTAGATCGGGAGCCACGACCGGCTCAGCCACTTTCGGCACCTCAGGCTTGAGAAGACCCTGATTTGGATTTGGTTTTGAAAGAGGGTCCGTCGCTGTCGGGTGTGCTGCCGGTGCCACAGGCACTGCGCGGGAGGCGGCGGACGAATTGGTAAGACCGGCAGGTCCGCTGCCGGGCAGAGGGGCTGCCGGCGTATGTGGTGCCGCGGTTTTGGCAGGGCCGGCGCTCTTGGGAGCTGCCGTTTTAAGGGCAGAATCTTTTGTGTCGCCGGCAGCCGGCGGCGGCGGCATTTTAGGATCTAAGGGATCGTAATTGGGATGAATGGAACTTCTACCAGCGGCGCTGCCTGATGTGCTCCCGACTGATGCTTTGCTGACCGGGCTGCCCGGCTGTGGCGCTATCGGCGGTGGCGAGACCGGCGCCACTACATCTGGTGACAAAGAGGGCGGATTTGCATTGCTTTTGCTGTTGGCACCGGCAGTGCTTGGCACTGCGCCGCTCACCGTCTGAGCCAGACAGCCGGGAGCGCCATAATTTAAAAGCAGAAGGCCGATGCACAATGCCGCGCAGACAGACCGCGCCCAGCCAAAGACAAAGGCGCGCGGACACAACTTTTCAGTTGTTACGGCGACTTTTGCTCTTTCATTAGGTCGCAATTCAGAGTCTCTGTTCATCAGAATGCTAAAAATGCGCGCTTAGCTTAATTTACTTCGGCAACCATAGTGCTAATGCCCACTCATATTTTGAGCATAAACCATTTGCAAATACAAAATATATGGCGATTGTAAAGGACCAGCCGGTCAGGCCTTTTAGCCGCCAGGCTGAAAACCTAGATCAGGCAAGCGATAGCACCTTGCCGCCCGGTAATGCCGCCTGATTGCCTGTGTGAATAGAATAGGTCGGGATTGCAAGCAGTGCAAAGGTCCGAGACATCAACAGTGCTCAGCCCGCGCTCCAAAAGTTGCATCGCATTTATGGCCCTTAAATCCGGACAGGGCTGCCCATCCCGCAATGTGATAAACAGTTCACCATCGGTAACGGTGGAGGCCAGGCTTTTGGCTGCCTCGGCTGAGGTCGGATAGCAACAGCTGCCAATCGCCGGACCAACCGCCGCTATCAGGTCCCAGGCTTCACTGCCGGCCCGAGTGACAAGGGCCGTGACGGCCTCACTGGCAATCATCGCCGCCGTCCCTCTCCAACCGGCATGCACAACGGCAAGCGCGCTGCGCCTGGGGTCAAAAATGATGATCGGCACACAGTCTGCGTAATGAAGAAGGATGGGCACATCGCTGGACACCGTGGCTACCGCGTCCACTTCCTTCAATTGCGGGGAATCTTCGGCAAAAACAACGCGCTTGGAGTGCACCTGGCCCGGTACGCGCAATTGATTGAATGGCATGTCCAGCGCCGAGCAGAGTTTTTTTCGGTTGGCCAGCGCGTCCGGCCAATGATCGATGGCCGCATCGTGCCTACCCAGGTTGAAGGAATCAAAAGGCGACGGGGTCTGTCCACCCCGGCGCGTCGTGAAGGCATGCTTCAAGCGTTTGCCTGCCAGAGACGGCGCTTGCAAAAGCAGCATCCCGTCAACCTCCAGAGTCGGCCAGGAGGATTTTTCATGGGCTCTTTCAACCAACTTTGCAGTCTCTGATCTCAACTGAGGGAAAGTCCTCCGCATATATTTATGGATTGACCGGTTATGCCGCGCGCATTTTCTCCACAGAGAAATGATACTAGGTGTGCCACCTCTTCGGGCTGAATCAGCCGCTTTTGAGGCACCGAAAGACGGGCGATTTCCTCCGATTGGCTGACTTCCAATTGATTCAGAGCGCACCAGGTTTCATCTCTTAATTGGGCGCGCGCCATCTCTGTGGCCACCCATCCCGGGCAGACAGCATTGACTGTAATGCCGTGCTCGGCAACCTCCAGGGCTAAGGATTGGGTCAGCCCAATCATGCCGAATTTGGACGCGGAATAGGCAGCACCATAGGCTTCGGCGACCTTGCCTGATATAGAAGAGATATTGACGATCCTTCCCCAGCCTCTTTCTTTCATGCCGGAAACAACGAACTGGCAGGCATTCAACGCGGCGGTCAGATTTGTTTCCAAAACCTCTTTAAACAGGTCGACCGAATGCCCTTCCACGCTCTGGGTGTAATAGACGCCGGCATTGTTTACCAAAATAGAAGCAGGGCCAAGCTTTTCTCTGGCGCTCTTGAGCGCGGCCACAAACCTGGGTGCATCGGAAACGTCTACCGGAAACGCCCGGGCTTGCACATTGAATTTACTGAGATCGCTCTCGAGCTTCGATAAGAGATCTTCGCTTCTGGCAAATAGTGCAATGTCAAAACCATCTTGCGCCAGCCTTTCGGCCAACGCCCGCCCGATGCCACGGCTGGCGCCTGTAATGAAGGCTGTCTTGCCTGACTGGCTGTTTTGTTTGTCGACTTGATCCATTATCTATATACATGCATATACAATTGCCCGATTCGGCCAGCAGTCATTATCCGTGACAAGCCGCGTCTTCAGCCTCGACATGTTATCGCAACAACACTTAGAGCGAGTTAAACAGGTGCCGATAATGAACCAGAAAGAGGCAAGAAATGCTCGTCCGGGGCGCCCTGAGCCGAAAGCCCGGAATCAGCATAGTCCGGGCATTTTGAAAGTTTTCAACAGGTCTTAGCCGACTCTCAGACAGTGGCTCGGGAACATTGGTAAACTTTTTGCTGTCTTCAAATCCATTGGAGAGCACAGGAACGCTGGTTGGCACCTGGTGGCTTTCAAAACAGGTCAAGTATGAGAGTTTTCCTGAAGACGACCTGCAACTGGACTCGAACTAAAATCTGGCAAGGTGAAAAAAATAAGATGACTTCGTTCAACTCTTCTAAAAGCAGACTTATCGCCGGTGCTCTAGTCCTGAGCCAAACATTCTTTCTGGCACCATTTGCGGTGCTAGCTGCGAATGCAGACGTTCAGATCGCTGGTGTTCCCGTAATTACGAGTAAAGTATCCGTCGGCGGACTGACCCCACAAGCCCGCGCCGAAGCGATACAAAAGAATTTGGACAATGCACTTGTCGCCGCTAAAGATCGCAGCCCGTCATCCGTAAATATCACCTACGTTAAAGGCAGCCCGGTCATTACTCTAGGCGGTTATAAAATTGTTGAAGTTGATGCCGCTAACGCAAAGGCATACGGCTTGTCGCCGGCACTGCTCGCGAAGAAATGGGCAGATGGTTTGAGAAATTCGCTTGTCGATCAAGCCAGCGTAGACAGCTATGTCTCGCAATTGACCGGTGAGTATTCCTCGAACGCACCAACGGTTGCTCAGGCTCCTCAGACCAGACAGCAATCGTACGCGCAGACAGCGCAAACACCCAGTGACTACTACAACACCCAGGGCGCACCGCCGCAGCAAGGTTATGGCGGACCCCCGCAAGGTTATGGCGCTCCTCAATACGGCGTCCCGCAAAACGGTTATCGCACCGGCCGTGTTACTTATGCGCCAGCTGGTCTGACCATTCCAATCAATTTGCAAACGGCTATTTCGACGCAAGTCGCTAAGGCAGGCGACTTGATCCAGGCAACAATCAATCAAAGCGTCATGCTCGGTGATTCGCAAATCCCAGCCGGATCGCTGGTGATTGGAACTGTGACTGATGCGTCGGCCGGTAAATTTCTCGGACGGGCGTCCAGCCTGACAGTTAAGTTCAATCGTCTGCGCACGCCTGACGGCATCGAAACGCCGATTACCGCTCACCTGGTTGGCGGCATCGGCAAGTATACCGATAAGGGCAGCGATATGGACGACACACTCAGAGGCGAAACCTGGAAGACGAAACTCGGTCAGGGAGCCATCCGCGGCGGCATCGGCGCCGGAGCAGGAGCAGCGCTCGGCACTGCAGTTGGTGCAATCGCCGGCGGCGGACGCGGAGTCGGAAGAGGCGCCTGGTCTGGTACCGCAATTGGTGCGGGCGTCGGAGTTGCCGACAGTCTGCTATTGAGAAAAGGCAAAGAAGTGACCATTCCATCCGGCACCCCCATGCAATTGCAACTCGATGCACCCGTATCGATCGCAGGCAGCGGACCGCCGATGTCCGGCAACTTCTAAAAGCCGAACCCAACAAAGTAACAGGAAGCCAGAAGGGAGTCGCATTGCGGCTCCCTTCTCCTATGCTGGCTCATACCGGTGAAAGAAAAAGCGCCGGACGAAGCCGGCGCTTTTATAGTTTTCACAGTGCAACCTGGCGGCTGCTTGCAGCCTATTTCTTCTTCTTCTTCGATGCCGGTTCTTTTATGACTTGGCCTTTTACCTTGGTGGAGGCTCCCGCCAAGATTGAAGCATCGGATTCCGGCTCGCCGTTGAATTCTTGCTTGAAGGCAGCGTAGAACTCGTCGCCCGGCTTGATAATCGCTTCCTGCCCCTTGATGGTCGTATCCTCAATCAACCAGCTGCCGGGAATGCCGCTCAGGAATCCCCAGGCGAACCCTTTCAGGCGGCGGTGACGTACATTCAGTCCAACCGGCTTGGCGAAAGCGAAGTTAGGATTGGCGGCTCCAATCAGACCGAGAGCCACAGGCATGGCGCCGAAGCTGAATACACCAGCCGGTGCCATGGCGAAGTTGAGACCGACGCGAACCGCTTTGTAGCGAATTTGCTGAGCCCAGGGACCGGTGACCTGACCGTTGTGGTTGACGCCCAACTCACGACCTTCAGCTTTGTTTTTAATCACGCGTCCGGCTCTTGCAGGGGCGGCTGCGCAAGGAATGTGCTCGCCATTCTCATTGATGATTTCATCGAAGTCGATGCCGATGCAGCCGGAGTTTCGATACCAGCGCTCGGGGCTGACCATCGAGTGTAAAATTGTGCGGGCTTTAAGAGCATAGTTGATGTGACCACGGACGACAGAACCTTTTTTAGCAATCAGTTTGTCGCCGATTTTCAGGTCGTACTTCAAACGCGCTTCGATGCGATCGCCTTTTTTGGCGGTTTTGCTGTTTAAGGCAGAGCTGATCACTACAGGAAAACGGGCGCCGATCTTGATTTTGGTTTTACCCTCATCCATCGGCATGTCTTCGTATTCGAGATGATCGTTTTGCTCGACGGCTTCATCATTGTCTACGACGAGAATGCCGTCGGGAGAAAGTTTCGATGCATTCTCCAGATCGCTCAAGGTGCCCGGCAGTCCAAAGGCAATTTCGGCTCCTTCGTTTTTCTCGCCTTTTCCTTCTTCGGCCGTGGCGGCGGCATCAGTTGATGGTGCCATCGTTGTGGCATCGGTCGAAGAGCTTACCGACTGAGCAGCTGCGGTGCTTTCGTTTTTTTCAGCGGAGGCCTGACCAGTGGTTTCCTTTTCCGGGCTCGCCGAAATAGTTGCTGGCGTCGGATTCGACTGGGAAGGCGATTGCGCGTCCGAACTGGCTTTTGTCAGTTCGGCTGGAATTGTTTCAGTAGTTGCTTTAGGAGTTGATTGACTGGCTGTGTCTTTTGTTTCTGCTTCTGGTTTTACTGCTTCTGAAGCATCCGCCTTTTTCTCCTCGCTGGCTTTGGCGATGTCGGCACTGGCAATCGCTTTCTTGTCGCGACCGGAGCGAACGCGAGAAGCCATTTTGCGCAAACGGGACATTCTTCCGCCGGACTTTTGAATGTCCTTGCTTTCTTCGCCACTGCCCTTAGCTGCGCTGGCAGGTTTTTGAGAAATATCTGTGTATTCGGCTTGCGGTGCGGCAATTTGCTCGGGGTCTTGTGAGGTCACTGGAGACGGTACGAGTATGTTCAATACGTCGCTTTCACTGACGGTCGATACCGGCGCCATTCTTTGGTCAACAGAATCGACAGGTGCATTGTCTGCATACGAAGCGAGCGGCGCGGCCCAAACGGCGGCGGCAATGCTCAAGCAAGCGATTCGTTTTGCGTTGGATCCCAAGAATCCCTTGGCAACATTACGAATGTTCATAACAAACCCCAATTACAACTAGCCCAGTGAAGCAGTTATACAACGGGTATGCAGCGGCTGAATCGCTTGACTTCAATACTTAATGTAGTAGGTCAATAACCTTTCCAGGGGCTTACAAAACGCTGATGTCAGGCGAATAAAGCGGTGATGTCAGGCTCTTAGAAACCAGGACCGAGCAATTGGAATGCGGCCCAAGATTTCGCGGATGGATCCTTAGACAGTGCCAACATCTGAGCGCGTCTTAAAGACTGAGCCTGATTCAATCCGGCTTGCTTGCTCTTATAGAATTCGACCAGCTCTGCCTGTCTGTCACCCGAGGGCTCGGACCAGAGGGTCATGAGCACGTTGCGAACGCCGGCATAATTCAAACCGCAGCTGAATACCTTGACGGCATTACCCTGGATATCCTTTCCGTATATAGAACTGCCGCTCCATACCATCAGATCGCTGGGCAAGCTGATACCGAATAATTTGTCGGCAGTCACTTTCTTTCCGCCGTCATCCTTGCCGGGCGCAAGCGGCAAGACTGAATCCATCGGGTTCTTCTCATGCAATGGCAACTTGCTCGAGAAATGCACTATAGATTTGCCGCGAGCACTTTCTTGAATGGAAGCGATCGCCGTATCCTTACCGACCAGACGAGTAACCAATTCCGGTTGGAATAGCTGCACGAACATGTCGTCTCCGGACTGCGTGCCGGAGGCGACAACCAGCGATTGATCGTCGGTGTATCGAGGCGGGCTGTCCATGAAAACACCTACGGAAGGGGCCATAGTCAGCGTGTGACGCTCAATCATGTATTTGCCGTTGGCATCGATCAAAGCGGCAAAGGGAAGATTGTACAAAACTCCATCGGGCACAATTACGATCGTCTGCTCCGGATTCTGCGGCAACGATTGGCTCACCGCCGGCGGTATCAGCTCGCGATAAAGAGTCTGCAAGAGCATACGCTCTCCAGCTTGCGGATCGCCGGATGGAGAGCCGGTTATCATGCCATTCATGAGAGCAGTTACCTGATCTTTCAATCGGGCTTGGCCGACAGGAATTATAGTGGCCGAAAGTCGGCCGGTTCCATCCATCGTGAAGACTACCGAGGTGGTGCCACCGACCAGATAATCGATCATAGTCGCTTTGTTGTTCCTGATTGCAACCAGAACTTGTTCTGCGCTCGTCGGCAAGGGAGCAATCAATCTGGCCAGACGCCGATTGTCCGACACCAACTGGCGGAAACGCTCCATCCACTTCTGCCATTCTTTGGTGAGAGCGGAAGGCGGACTGCTGTCTTCACAAGCACGCAGGTGCGCACGAGTGGTCATCAGATCATTATAAATATCGGCATCTTCAGGCTTAACTCTGCCGCCGCGGCGATTCCACTCGGCGATAAATTGCTCGTCTTTTAATTGCTCGGCAGCAATCAATGCTTCTTGCGACATTTTGTTTTTGGCGAGCATGGCCACCAATTGTTCGCCTAAGTCCTGACGTGTGGACGGATAGGTGAGGCGCTCAGCGGAAGGAAATACTCCAGCCTGCGGCGAGCGGAAGTGCGATAGCGCACTGGTCAACAATTCATTGACTGGTGTGGCAGGCTCCGTCTCCAGCTGCGCTATTTTGGCCAGAAGCGTATAGGCTCGCCAGAGAGTAGCGTCGTCCTGAGATCTTGTCGCCAGAGTGACGGCATCTTTCAAACGAGCTTCAGCGACTTGTGTATCAGCCAGCTTCAGCATCACCTCGCCCAGAGAGATCATGGTTCTGCATTCCATAACTGGGTCTTCGAGGGGCTTTTTCGACCTGGTGAAAAATGACATGCATTGGGCTAGAAGCAGCTTAGCTTCGCTGTTTTTCCCTGCTCGCGATTGCGCTGCCGCCAGGTTTTGAGAAATCGCCAATTGCAATCTTTCACTGCGGGGATTCATTACTGCTTGCAAGTCCAGAGCCTGCTGGAAACTGGACATGGCTTTTTCGTTCTGACCTTGCAATGC
Source organism: uncultured Candidatus Obscuribacterales bacterium (assembly GCA_964531315.1). Classification (GTDB taxonomy): domain Bacteria; phylum Cyanobacteriota; class Vampirovibrionia; order Obscuribacterales; family Obscuribacteraceae; genus QKMZ01. The sequence continues at coordinate 19,058 of CAZHEZ010000099.1, forward strand.
TTCAATCATCCCAAGGGCATTGGTCGCTTGAGCTTGACCCATAACATTGGAGCATTTCTTAAGCAAAGGAATGGCTATATCGACATGTGTTTTAGCTTGCTCTAAATAACCACAGGCGATCAATGCATGCCCATATCCGAGTTCCAGATTGGCCCGAGAAAGTTCAGGCATCTGGGCATTGTCCGGCAATTTGCTTGTAGTGCGGACGGTTTCTTCAAAGGACTTCAATGAGTTCGAGTATTCACCAAGCGCATACTGAGCGTTTGCTACACAAGCCAGTGCGACCGGCATGCTGACGGGATTTTTGCTATTTTTGGCGATCGCCAGAGCGTGATTGGCTTCTTCAAGAGCAGCAGTGTAGAGCCCGATGTTCAGCATTATGGTAGCGGATAGAGCTCGCTTTCCAACGGCGGCATGCAACTCACCAGCTTGCTCAAGATAGGTGGCGGAGGCTTGATTGAACATCAAAGCTTCTTTGTACTTGCCCAACTTCAAAAGTACTCCGGCACAAATTGCCGTCAACTGCGCGGAGTCTTTGGCATTGTTGTTTCCGATCTCTTGATAGTCTTTGAGCGCCAGCTCCAATTGCTGTCCTGCCAAAACCGGGTTGTCCAATCCGAAGAAGGCCTGCGCCAGAGCCACTCTGGCTTTACCGAGGTCAGCCTTGTCCTGCGTATCCATCAAAATTTCGGTGGCATTGTCGGCCAGATACTTAGCCTTTACATAGTGCGCATTAGCCAAATACGTGCGCGCCATGTTTGTCAGCGCCCGTCCCTGTCCTTCCACGTATTTCATCTCGAGACAGAGACCATAAGCCTCCTGCCATTTGATGAGAGCCTTGTCGATCGCATTTGCAGCAAAGAGTTTTTCGCCCTCCGCTTCCAGCTTGTGAACTTTCTCCATTGTCTCGGGAGTTTGAGCCAACTCCGGCACTTGTGGAATTTGTTGAACCGTACCTGGAGTGGTCAAATGATCGATTCCGGCAGGCGTTGCCTGTTGATTGGCTTCCCTGACGCGAATACTTCCGAGTTCTTTCGGAATCGGGACTTCTTTGGCAGGCAATACAGGTTGCGTCGGATTCTCCGCCGCCATTGCACCACTTGTAGTGCTCGCCAGCAAAATACACAGTCCACTAGTGATCAGATTTTTCATCGTTATATGTACCAATTCCAATTTGCGCGGCGGTCCTGCCGCCTTGCTACCTGACTGGGCTATCAAGAATTTTCAACACCCGCCAGCGGATACACATGCATCCAAGCCAGCTTTGGCGGTTCTAAAGAATAAAGTATCGCCCTGGAAATTACCTTGTCGATCTCACAGCTTCAGGGAAGATGGGCAAAAAATAAGGTACCCGGAAACAATCAGATCCGTAAAACCAGCCCCCAGCAAGCGTTTTGAGAAAGAGATTAAAACCGACAACCAGATACACTTGTGCCCAACCCACTAGCCTACTCAGGTTCGCTATTTCCCCCTCTACCGATATCAATGCGACGATATCCCGACGTGTCACAATAGGACGTCAAAGCGAAATACTTTCCCAATCGCCGGTTATGGTCCCAAACGCCAAACAGCCGGATTGACGCCCTGGAGGAAACTCGTCAGAGATGAAACCGCGTAGTCAAGCAGTAGAGGCAGCCTCGAAAATAGAATTCGATCTTGCCGTTGTCGGCGGTGGAATCGTTGGCGCTGGAATCGCTCAGGATGCAGCCTCAAGAGGCTTATCGGTAATTCTCCTTGAGAAGCGAGATTTTGCCTCCGGCACCTCGAGCAAGACGACCAAGCTGATACATGGCGGCTTACGCTATTTGGAACAATTGCACTTCGGGCTGACGCGGCAGCTTCTCCATGAGCGGGCGCTGCTCGAAAAGCTTGCTCCACATATGGTCAGAGACTTTTCATTCGTTCTGCCCATCCTCAAGCAAAATCGGTTCTTCGGCTTCAAAGCAGGGCTGGGTCTTACTTTGTACGACTTTCTGGCCATGGATGTCATCAAAGATCACCGCCATACCAGGCTGTCGCCCAGAGAAGTGCTGGAATCAGCGCCCGGCTTAAATCACGAAGAAATTGTCGGAGGGCTGCGCTTTCACGATTGCATCACCGACGATGCCCGCCTGGTTATGGAAGTGGTTAAGTCAGCCTGCCAGGAAGGGGCGCTCGCCATAAATTACATGGAGGTAACCGGCTTTCGCGTCGAGGCCGGCCGACTCGTCGCAATTAAGTGTCACGATTGTTACGCAGGCGGCGATATGGAAATTCGCGCCAAAGCATATGTGAATGCCGCCGGTATTTGGTCGGACAAACTTATGCAAATGCTCGACCCGGCCTGGCATCCCCGTTGCTCGCCGGCCAAAGGCATTCATATAATGGTCCCCCAGTCGGCATTTGAAACCAATACCGCCTTGTTTTTGCCCACCCGGGACGGCAGATACGTTTTCGTGGTGCCCTGGCAGCGCGCCGTCATGATCGGCACTACCGATACCGGCTACAGGGGCGACAACGACAATCCCCTGGCCAATGTTGACGAAGTCGACTATCTGATTGAGGTCGTAAACACCTACGCGGGTACAAGCAGAATCACTCGCAACGACGTAATTGCTACCTGGGCCGGCTTGCGACCGTTGGTAGGTTCGCCACCCTCGCAGTCGGGCAAAGCGACCGGCAATGTTTCTCGCGAACATTTGATTTATGTCGGGCCGTATAAAGTAGTGGGCCTCCTGGGCGGCAAATTGACCAATTACCGGATCATGTCCGACCAGGTTCTTATGAAGGTTTTCGAAGAACATCCGCAATTAGCCGCACAGGCCAAACCGGGCAGAACAGCAAGAATCATGCTGGGCGGCTTCAGCGACAAGCAAGACTATCTTACCGCCACTGCCCACATCGCAGCCCGCGCGCGCAAACTCTCCATTGAACCGGCCACGCTCGACCATCTGATCGCCAGTTATGGAAAAGACGCCGATCAGGTTTTGACTGTCGTGGAAAACGACCCGCAGCTTGCCGAAAGAGTCTGCCCGGACTTCCCGCCGATCATGGCGGAAATACCATTTTCCATCGTCAACGAATCGGCTATGCTCCTGGAAGATCTTCTTTTCCGCCGTATGAGAATGGGACTTGTGCACCAGGGGCAGTGCCTGGATGCAATCCCTAAAGTAGCTCGTCTTGTGAAAGTTTGCCTGGGTTGGGACGAAGCCCGCGCCCAGATTGAGATTGAAAATACCCGCAGCATTATCAACGAACACATGGCTTCATCGCACACACTGCAAGAGAGAGAACTTCAAAAACAGTGAAAGTATTCGTCACCGGAAAACTCTCTCAAAAGGCTTTTGATGCGCTCAGCCAGTTTGCTGAAGTGGATGCATATGAAGCCGATGATCCGATGGGCAGAGCCGATGTCGAAGCCCGATTGGAAGGCAAAGACGCTCTTGTCTGCATCCTCGGCGATCAAGTGGATGCCGCCCTTTTTAAGCTGAGACCGCAGTTGAAGCTGGTAGCCAATGTGGCGGTAGGCTACAACAACATCAATGTTGCCGATGCCAATCAAGCCGGTGTACTGATAACCAATACCCCAGGAGTGCTCGACAATGCCACAGCTGATCTAGCTTTCGGACTGCTTCTGGCGGCAGCAAGAAGGATAGTGGAAGGCGACCGTTTTGTCCGTCAAGGTCTGTGGACCGGATGGAAACGCGAATTGATGCTGGGCGCAGAGCTGAACGGCAAGACACTGGGCATCGTCGGCATGGGCCGCATCGGCAAGGCTGTGGCTAAAAGAGCCCGCGCTTTCGGATTGAATATCATCTACACCAGAGATGGCGATGACAAAAAAACAGACGATATATTGAAAGAGACATTTGCTGCCACGCGGGTTGAGTTGCACGATCTATGCCGGCGCTCTGATTTCATTAGTGTCCATTGCCCGCTAAAAAAGGAAACTCATCATTTGCTAGGCAAGGCGGAATTCGACTTGATGCAGCCTCACTGCGTGCTGGTCAACAGTTCTCGCGGCGCCGTCATAGACGAAAAAGCGTTGATTGATGCATTGGAAAAGAAGAAAATCGGCAGCTGCGGGCTCGATGTTTTCGAGCAAGAACCAGCTGTCCCTAAAAGACTAATTGCCCTCGACAATGTCGTCCTTGTTCCCCACATAGGAAGTGCCACCCGTGAAACGCGTGCAGCTATGGACGAGCTGGCTGTCCAGGGATTGATCGAGGCTTTCTCCGGCCAGCTGCCTGCCAACGCCGTCAATCCGGAGAGCTGGGAAAAGTTCTCAGCCAAATTAAAGACTCCGGCATCAAAATAGTCAAGCGGTCTACAATCTTAAAACCGATTCTGGTCAAAATCCAATGCTCAGCCAAAGAAATCGAGAACGTTTTTGGGTCCTCTATTTCGGCTTTGCATTTTTCTGGGCGTTGCAGGCTTTTGCACTTTTGGGTCAATGGATGCAGGTTCATGAATTGCATGCCCTAAAGATCAACGGACGCCCTTATATAAGTGATTTCGTCAGCTTCTACGGCTCAGGCGTGCTGGCCAGGCAATGCCTGACCAGGCCGACCAAGATTTACGATGGGCCGACACAAATTGATTTAGAAACCAAGTTGACAGCGCCTGTAGTTCCGGAAGCTCCTTTTTCGAACCCTAATACACCGGTCACCTTTGTCACTCTTTTGCCGCTTTCATTTTTCAGCCTGGATGGCGCCTGGATTGCCTGGGGGCTGACTATGATGACTGCCTCAATTGCCATTCTGTTTGCTACCTTCGTCAGACCTTTTCAGCACTGGTTTCCAAAATTGACGGCAGTGACGGCATTTGCTGCTTCATACGCCACCTGGTTTAGCGTCCGGCTCGGTTCTACCTCCTGCCTGCTTTTTCCAATGATTCTCTCCTTCTGGTATTTCCTCAGGGAGGGAAACCTCATAGCCGCTGTGGCTGTGGCAGGCGTAGGCACAATGAAACTGCAGTATGCTCCCTATTTACTGGCAATTGGCAGTGCCCGATTCGGATGGAAATTTCCCGCCCTCTTTGCCGGATTGTGCGTCATCCTGTTTGGCATTTGCACTCTAGTCCTGGGTCTGGACAATGTCATGTCTTTCCCACAAGCATTCTTGACGAACGAAGCAACCAGCCAAATAGTGGGCGTACAACCGGAAAAAATGCAAAATCTCCGTGGCATGCTGGTCTTGATCACAGGCTCTGATTCCAAACCCGTTCATATAATTAGTGCCGGGGTATGCCTTTTAGCAGCCGGCTCATTATTTTTTATTTGGCGAAAATTGGACTGGAAAGACCCTGTCAGATTCAATTTGCTCGCCAGCGCCACGACGCTCTTGATGCTGGTTTCCAGCCCCCATACCCACACGCAAGACTACATTCTTGCGTATATCGCCTGCCTTTTGCTGTTCATAGTTGCCGATAGAAACGACACCACTATTGCCGCCCGCGATCGTTTAATTTTGAAAATCGCGACCATATCTTTCATCTACATCAGTTGGTTGATGTTCTTTCTGTCCTTTATTTTCGAACTGATAAAGGTTCAGCCCTTCGCGCTCTGGGCGGCTGCGCTGGCTGCTTTTGTGCTCAGTCTCTATTTTAAGGATGCCAAACAAACAAGCGATCCAAAAACGGAATAATCCCGTAAGAATTCCTGAGCAGATATTTTCTACCAGGGCTGTTCTTCTCTGTCGCGAAACAACTTTCCAGATTGCGAACCATCGGCAGCCTGGCACAACCAGACAATTGTGTCGGCTCCTTCTTCCAGGCTGCGCGCGGCATGTTTTCCGCCCATGTCAGTGCGCACCCAACCAGGGCAGCAGGCATTGACGATGATATTTTCGCTGGTGAGCTCGTCGGCAACCATGCAGGTAAGCGCATTCAAAGCGGCCTTGGAGAGGCGATAACCGGCATAACCGGCGCCCATCTCCGACATCTGCCCCAAGCCGGAGGAAACATTGACGATGCGACCGTAGTGATTTTCTTTCATCAGTGGAAGCAGTTCCTTGATCAATGACAAAGCACCATAAACATTTGTCTCCATCGTTTTGCGCACGTCGTTCAGGTCGCAGTCGATAATGCTCATGACCGGCTCGCCATCATCAAAGCGGTCGAGCATAATACCGGCATTGTTGACCAGAACATCAAGCCGCCCGTAGTTTTTGCGCAAATACAAAGAGAGGTCTCTGATGCTACCGGATGCGGTGACATCGACAGCACGCATGTCAACGTTCAATCCTTCGGAAGCCAGCTGAGATTGAGCTTCTTTACCCTTAGCCTCATCGCGGCAGGTAAGCACAACCTTGAGACCGGCACGGGCAAGTTCGCGGACAACTTCAAAACCGATGCCTCGGTTTGCTCCCGTTACGACTGCCACTTTTTCCTCTGTGCTCAAAACCGGGACCTCCGTTTAAACCAGGTCCAGCTCGCCTCGACGTGAGACACGGCTGTACCAATGTCCGCTATCTTTTACTATACGCTTTTGAGTTTTGTAGTCTACATAGACAAGCCCAAATCGTTTCGAGTAGCCATGAGCCCACTCGAAATTGTCCAGCAAGGACCAGGCAAAATACCCCTTCACAGGCACCTTTTGCCTCATCGCCCGGTAGACTGCATGCAAATGTTCTCTAAAGTATTCGATGCGTTCGTGATCGTTGACCTGGCCGGCTTTGGAAACTTTATCATCAAATGCCGCACCATTTTCGGTGATAAAAATCGGCGGCAGATCGAAGTCCTGATTCATCCTGACCAGAAGACGCTCCAGTGCGCTGGGACAGACTTCCCAACCCATCTGCGTGTATTTGGAGCCGTCAATCTTATTGACGTCGCCGCGCCTTCCTGTGACCACGCGGAAGTAATATTGCACGCCGAGAAAATCCATGCGCCTGGAAATCAGAGCCATGTCGCCAGGATTGATGACGGCAATTGCTTCTCCAAATTCCGGATAACACTCATTGGGATAAGCGCCCGTAAAGAGAGGATTGAGAAAGAGACCTGCAGAAATTTGATAGCGATGTTCGGCGATGCGCAGGTCGTCTTCAGATTGTGTTTCCGGCTCCACTGGAGAAAGGCTGAGTGTAATGCCAACCTTGGAGTCCCCTCGTGTCGACTTGATCGCTTCCAGCGCCCGTCCATGACCGACCAGCAGGTGATGCCCGACTTTTATGGCCGTGGTTTTGTCCTTGTAGCCGGGCGCATGCTCGCCGGTCAAATTGCCTAAAACCGCCACCACCCACGGTTCATTGATGGTCATCCAGTTCTTGACGCGATCGCCCAGGCGTTTAGCCATAACCGCCGCATAGTCGGCAAAATAACCAGTGACGTCGCGATTGGTCCAGCCGCCGATTGCCTGCAATGGCTGGGGCAAGTCCCAGTGATAAAGAGTGGCATAAGGCTCTATCCCGACAGAAAGCAGCGCATCGACCAGACGATCGTAAAAGTCCAGTCCGAGCCAGTTTATAGAACCGCGACCATTGGGAATGACGCGCGGCCAGGCGATGGAAAAGCGATAAGCTTTCAACCCCATATCCTTCATCAAAGCTACGTCGTCGGCGAAGCGGTGATAGTGGTCGCAAGCGACATCGCCCGTGTCGCCATTGAAGGTCTTGCCTTCCGTATGGGAAAAGCGGTCCCAGATTGACTCTCCGCGCCCGTCTGCTTTGGCTGCGCCTTCGATTTGATATGCAGCCGTAGCTGCCCCCCAGACAAAACCGCGCGGAAAAACTAATGGTGACTTCTCAGTCATGCTGCCTATGTTTCCTCTGATTGATTGTTGGAAGAACCTGATGAACTGTCAAAATCCGATGTTTCTTCAAGAGCGATATCTTCTTCGTCCTCGACCAAATTTGCCGAACGTTTCAATTGCTGGCGCTCTGTATTTTTCGCTTTGCTTCGATAGCGCCCCGACAAAAGCGGCACATGCACCGCCTTTCCCTCTCTGCCACCGACCGATTTGACCGTCGACTCCACCTTCTTTGACGTGTCCCTGAGAATGGTTTTCTCACTTTGAGACTCTTTGACCATAATAGTGTAATTGTCGAAGCGGGTCGGATCTATTTGCCCTAAATTAGCGAGCACATTGCATCCCTGCTCGACAAGGTGGGTGCAATCGGAATATTTGCAGTCGACCGCAAACTTGGCCAGATCAGGAAATTGCCAGACTACATCGAGCGGCTCAGGGTGTTTGAATTCAGACAAACCAAACCCCGGCGTGTCGACAATCCAGGCGACACTTTCCTCGTCTACACCAAGCAATCTCAATTGCCGTTTCGATATGCGATAGAGCTCGCTTGATGTAGTGGTGTGACGTCCGACCCCAAAATCGTTCTCCATAACACCGATCTTTAGACGCAGTTCAGGATCGAGCCGATTGAGCAAAGTGGATTTTCCGGCTCCGGACGGTCCGGCAAAGACAGTGGTCTTTGAAACCAGCAAATCGGCGAGCCCGTCCATACCTTCGCCGGTTATAGCCGATACAATTGTAACCAAGTAGCCAAGCGGTTCATAAATACTTCGTAAAGTCTTCTTGTCGTCTTCTGAGGCCAGATCGCTCTTATTAAAGCAAAGTACAGGCAGCGAAGACCGCACCTCAAGCTGGAAAT